>JAIPGD010000031.1 GCA_021736305.1 Candidatus Izemoplasma sp. | reverse complement strand
TCTCATACGTGCTAGATTTACACCCATAAATTACGCTCATATTTCGGACTTTAAGATGATTAGTTCTCTTATCCTTTATGACTGCCTTGATATCTAGTTTTTATTCATCACGCCAAGATTTTATTCCACACTTCCTCCAGTTCACATCTCACGATGGATACCTTGTGCTTCC
Source organism: Candidatus Izemoplasma sp. (assembly GCA_021736305.1). Taxonomy (GTDB): domain Bacteria; phylum Bacillota_I; class Bacilli_A; order Izemoplasmatales; family Hujiaoplasmataceae; genus Hujiaoplasma. The sequence continues at coordinate 16,074 of JAIPGD010000031.1, read as the reverse complement.
TTAGTGGTTGGTTTATGAGTACCCCCACAGTGGTCTTTCACCACCTAGTTATATGCCATGCCCGGCACACTAATAAAAGCTGCCATTTAAGGCAGCTTATAAACTTATTGTTCTTTTGGTTTATTAACAACAACTTGAGGGAATGGTATTTCAATTCCATGAGAATCAAGTATCTTTTTAATTTCTTTTCTTAGAGCTCTTTCAACTCCATAATGTGCTTCAGTTTTAGTTTTAGCCACTACTCTTAAATTTACTGAACTATCAGCTAAAGCCACAACCCCTACACAAACTGGATCATCTACAATATCCGGAATTGTTTCCTTTGTTTTTGGAAGTTCTGCAGTTAAAATTTCTAATGTTTTATCCACATCTTCTCCATATGCTATCCCAAATTCAACAATAGCTAATGATTGAGTTAACGAGTAATTTATAGCATTCTGAACTGAACCATTATTAAATATTTTAACATCTTGTTTCCAGTTTTTAACTCTTGTAGTTTTAAGCCCTATATCTATAACCTCGCCTTTGAACCCATTTATTTCTACCATATCACCAATATCAAAATGCTTTTCAAAAACGATAAAGAAACCAGCAATAATATCTTGGATTAAACTTTGAGCACCTAACCCCACAACTAAACCTAATATTCCTAATCCAGCTAAAGCAGGTAATACATTAACACCCCAGACTGATAGAATTAAGAGTAAAGCAATCAACTTGATAATATAATTGATTATGCTCATAGTAACCTTCATTATAGTAGTTTTCCGTTTTTCATTTGATGTTTTAACATAACTACTACTTCTTAAAATAATAAATTTTAAAATTTTAACTATAAAACCAGTAGCAAAAATTATTAAAACGGTTGTAATAATTGAACCTATATGCCTTAAAAGGTTTGTTGCTATCTTATCTTGAATATCATCAAGATAAGGTTGGAAATCAAATTCCCAAATATACAAACCAAAAACTAAAGCAAAAACAAATATAATAAAAAGCAATAAATATAAAAATAATACTAAATATTTATTTATTTTTTCCTTTTTACCAATCAACAATTTATTCACGACATAATATAATCCGATTAAAAAACCTACTAATGCGACAGTAATAATAATATTTATTGGTAAAGAAAATAAAAATGCTATCATTTTTTCCTCCTAAAAATTCTTTCTACTTTATATTATAACAAAATAAAAGTATAAAAAAAAGCAAATCATATGATTTGCTTTCAAATAACAGTGGGTTGTATGACCTATTTTGCTACAATTTTACACCCCTAGCGAGAATTTTTACACCCCCACCCTGAAAAATCACACCCTTAAATCATGGCTTTGTTTAGACTTTTAATTTCTAGACTTTTATTTTTCTTACATCTCATTTGATTTTTTGTTGTAATAACTACTCTTATTATATCCAACCACATTTGAATTCGTATTATCAATAATATAATCAATGAACTGGTACTCATCGAACTTAGAAAATGAATAACCTAAATCGTTTTTCTCTAATTTTAGAACATATTTATCTTCTACATACAATTCAGCAATGAAATCAATTTGCTCTTTAGTAAAATTGTTTCCTTTAATTACTGTATTTACATACACATTTACACAATAATCCTCAGAAAAATATACGCTTTTCTTTTTACCAAAAGGTCTTCTATAAATCAGAGTTTCCTTTTCAATATTAATTTCTAAATAACTCCAAAATAGCCACAAAATTACTAATATTGCAATTGATAAAGAAATTATCAATGAGACAATCAAATCCATTAATTCTCTATCAATCAAAAATATAGCAACACTAAAAGCTAAACTAACTCCTATTGAAATGAATCTCATAATTCTAAAGTCTATTCTCATCATTATTACTACTCCTTACCTATAATCTCATGACTCAATCAAATCATCAATTAAGTTGTATGACTTGTATAAATACAATACGAATACCAAATTATATTTTTATAGTTTTTTCATGTATCACTGCTTTAGACAACCTATTGGAACAACATATACACCATCTTCTCTTTGGTAACAAAGTTCAGTATTTGTAAGTATCATTAAAAATGATGGTTTCTTAGTTTTATGAATTTTTGCTAGTTTTGTAAGATTTGAAGCAGCTTTTTCAACTTCATTTTCACCCATCTTCACTTCAATCCCAGCCCATCTACCGTCCCTTAACTCTATGACTAAATCTATTTCTAATCCAGAAGAATCATTATAATGATATACTTCCCCACCCAAAGATTGTGCATAAACTCTAACATCTCTTGAACAAATAGATTCAAAGAAAAATCCAAACGTTTCAAAGTCTTGTTTCAATTTTTCTACAGATAATCCGAGAGCGGCAACAGCAATGCTTGGATCGACAAACTGCTTCTTATCTGATGTTCTAATCGTACTAGCACTCCTGATTGCAGGTGACCAAGCTTTAATATTTTCAATGATATATAACCTTTGAAGTGCGTTTGTATAGGTCTCATATGTTTTATAGTCAATTGAAAGACCCTCATTTTCTTGATCTTTATAAATCGTTTTACTAGTTGCTAATGTGGATATATTCCTCGCAAAACTTCGTATTAGTTTTCTAATCTTTTCTTTGTCTTTCTTTGTGCCATCTACTTCATCTACATCTTTTGATATAATACTTTCTAGTAAGTCTTTTGGGATTAATAATTGCTCTTTTGCTGGTAATTCCAAACTACCTGGCCATCCGCCTCGACAAATATAGTGTGCTATATCATTAATACTTGTTTTAGATTTTGTTACATTAATTTTCTTACCTTCAAATAAATCAGACAACGATACAGTTCCTATAGAATCTCCACTCTCATATAAACTCATCGGTCTCATATATATAGAATTAATTCTTCCAGTCCCTGTATGCGAAACTTTGATATTTTGCTTCTTTGTAGATCCGGTTAGTAAATAAGCCCCTCTATATTTATTTTCATCTACATCAAGTCTGATAAAATCCCATATTTCTGGCACTTCTTGCCACTCATCAAAAAGCATAGGCTTTTCACCAGAAAGCACTTCATCTTTTGAAATGGTCACCAATGTTTGATATTGTTTTTTAATTATTGGATTTTGTAATTTAATAATTGTTTTTGAATATAGTTCTGCAGTAGTCGATTTACCAGTCCATTTAGGGCCTTCGATTACTACTGCTCCACTGTATTTCATTTTAGCTTCAATTTCTTTTTCAATAATTCTCTTTTTATAATTATCAGGTATCATAATTATTACCTCCAATTATATTATACATCAATTCCAATAAATGTAAAGATTTTATTCCAATTATTATATGTGTTTTATTCCAATTTATGTTGTTTTATTGTTCCGATAATTATTGTTATGTATTAGATATTTAATCGGATATATGTAATAATCATGTAAATCCGTTTTAAATCGTGTATTTCAAAATGTAATCGTGTGATGGATTCATAATATCAACAAAAATTGTATCAAAATAGGGTATTCTCTACCTACTACCTATACTATTTTAGTAAAATGTGAAAATCAAGAAATAGCTAAATAAGGGCAAAAAAAAGGTTTGATACCGAATGTATCAGACCTATTCTACTGAAATATGGGTTGTATGACCTATTTTGCTACAATTTTACACCCCTAGCGGAAATTTTTACACCCCCACCCGAAAAAATTACACCCCTAAATTATGGCTTAGTAAAGGGTTTTATTTTTAGACTTTTTCTAGCGTGTAATTCTTTGTGTCAAAATAGGTTATTCTACTACCTACTAATTGTTGGGTATCGAACCCATTTTACTCATTATTTGAATCTGTCAGAAAATATAATTTAAATATTTATGTGATATATATTATATTCCAAGCAAATAGAAACCATTATATTGCAATCCTTTTTTCAACCAAGATAAAAGTTTTTCATTACCTACCGGTTTACTCTTAGTAATGACATCTACTAAATCTTTCATGTTTTCAATTGTGTAATAATTTATTCCGAAAATGTCTACTACACCACTTTTCATATTATTGTAAGTCCCATTGTTTAGGATCCTTCCATAACTCTCAACAAAAGAATCAAGATCATCAACATGAATATACAATGAATCATCTTTCCAGTTTTGAATAGATTTAATTGAAACAATTTTCTTCAATTTTGTCTGAGCACTTAATTTACAATATTGTAGTTCAATAAAAGCTGAACCACCATATTTTCTCCGTTCATCTATATTACTAAATATATGAAACATGCTTCAATCTCCTAACTCATTTTTCTATGGCTACCTAAAATCTTTCAACTTCAAATCTAGTAAATCTTTGAAATCGTTGAAGCATTCCGAGCAGACCCATTCATCACGTTTTCTTTTCTTTCCTTCCCAAACAAATGGTTCTAGGATAGTTTGATAACCCTCTTTTAAAGCATCATCGATTGTTAAACTGAACTTAGCCCAGCAAAAACTGCAATGATCATGATCATTATCATCATTTATTGGTTTGTACTCTTTAAAAACAAACTCACTGCCTTTTAGACTTTCTCCGTTAATGTATCTCCAGTCATTTTTTTTGACCATTATTATCTCTCCTAGTATATTTAAGACTATAATTGCAAGACTACAATATATATGATTTTTATCATTCTAATTATCTATCAATATTTCCTTTACAGAAAAAAGTTTGATCTTATTCTTGCTTTTATACTTATGTAATATTTTGTCAATATTATCTTTTGAAACAAATTTCAAATCTGGAAAAGCTGATATTCTATGAAAAAATCTGTTATTAATCAAAAAGAATAAATCCCCTTCAAATAAGTCTTTTATAAAATCATCTTTGATATCGAAAATGTGATTATGTGTTGCAATTTTTCCTGAAAAGTAATCAATCGTCCATTCTCTATCATAATACATAATTATTGTTAACAGTGAATGACATTCAACTATTATACTTTCCACAGAATTCGTGTTATTTTCTCTAGAGACATTCTTTTCTTGTATTCCACTTGATATAATAAAATTTTGCATTTCATCATAGATTGCATTGATTTCCAATTTATTATTTGTCATTAAATACCTCCTCCTTAGAAGTTAACTAGTCGTAAAACTTAATGTTTTCAGCAAGTTCTTTTGGTGCGAAATTACTTATATCCAATAAAACGCCTTTATTGGGATTAATGAAACTAGCGTTTAAGAAAATATTAGAACTTTTATTTCTCAATCGATCGATATCTGTAAATTTACCAGTATAAGTTATCTTCTCTGTACTGAAAAATATAAACTGACTTCCACGTGGTAAAGTGACTACTGCTATTTCTAAAACATCATTCCAATTAATGTTCTTTTTAAATACCCATAATAGTTTCTTATTGATACCTAACTTAGTAAACCGCACTGTTCCGCCAAAGATAATCACAAAGTATATGAACATTATAAGGGTAAATATATTAAATATCACAAACCCTATCACTATTGAATTCGTAACAGTGGGATTTGTATTTCTAACATTTAGTATGAGGAACAGAAAAGCTAACGCAAGTATTTCCATAATTATTGCTATTACAACATTAGCTCTCATAACAGAATACTTTTTTGAGTTCATAATATCAACCCCCTTTTAAAAATCAAACATGTGCTGATTAATAAATCCAAGTCTACAATGATTACATACTTTATCAACACACTCAGTCGATTTCAATGTGCTTACTTGCTCCCCACATTTCGGACAGACTTCAACGTTTTCCGCTTTCTTGTTAATATCAAACTCTCCAACTGGCAATAAGAAATATACTGGTTTTTCAGTTTTACTCTGCAGTTCTTTACATATTTCTATTCCTCTTTTTGTTAACTGTGAATCAAAATGTGTCAGCTGTCTTTTTGTGAATCTATCAGATAAAGAGTTCATCCATACATCTACCACACTATTATACATTCTTTGATAACTTAGTATAGAGAAATGTTCTTCTTCTCCAAACAAATATGGGATTTTAATTAATGGAATTTCTTTCCCACAATCACCGCATAAAACAGGACTTGAATCGTCACCATAGTAAGTTCCTAAAACGTAAGAACTGTGGTCTTTACAATGACAAGAGTCTGAGGAAAATGCATCATCAGAGATAATCTCATATGAATATTCTACTTTTTCAAGTATATCTCTAATGTATTTGTTGAAGTATATTTCATCCAAAGAGTCATCATCCGTTGTTGTAACAGTCGCATTATAAAAACCATCGTGTTTTTCAACAATGTAGTTAATTAATATCTGACCATTCTTGTAAAGCATCGACAAAATATCTTCAATTAAATCTATTGGGCTTTCAACTAGTTGGTCTTTAATATAGATTTCTATACGTGCGATTTTGTACATAGTATCACCATTCTTCACTTAAATATAATATTCTCAACCATAAGAACAAAATGGTCTTCCTCAACACCGGTCTTCGGATGTCCTCCAGTCGCAAATATCGTATGTTGTCCAAGTTTTCTTGCATAATCAGCATCACACTTACCAAAAACTATATACCAAGCGAAGTATACTTCATAACCTTTATCTAATTTGAGTCCGTATGCTGGAGCTTCAAATGGTTTTGTAATATCTACACCCATTTCAGATAAGTACATATCTAGATCAGGCATTCTTTCTTTAACTTCCTTATAATATATCTTACAAGTTTCACACTGGCATAGATCCTTATCAGATTTTGTTTTGTAATAGTCTTTAGTCTTATCAATATCAACGTACTGAATATCTCCTTTTGGTGTTTCAATTTTGAACGGTTCTATTTTTTTCTTTCTCTTAAAAAGCATCATAAACACACCTCTTAAATTTGAACTGCTATTGTTTATCTAGGACACATAGATATAACCCTAGATATAAAAATAGCAACTTGCACTTTCCTTTTGAAATTATTATACCATTTGATTAACTATATTTAAATACAATATTATCCTGTTATACCTTTTAAATGGCTTGATTACTTAAATCGTGTAAATTCATTTTAAATCGTGTATTTCAAAATGTAATCGTGTAGCGCATGTCAATTTAATCCTACTTTTTGTATCAAAATAGGTCATTCTCTATTTATCAAGATACCTATTTTAACACAAAGCCAAAATTAATAAACGGCTAAATAAAGCCATAAAAAAAGGTTTGATACCGAATGTATCAGACCTATTCTACTCTTATGGAGCAGGTGAAGGGAATCGAACCCTCATAGTCAGCTTGGAAGGCTGAGGTTCTACCATTGAACTACACCTGCATAAGACGTAAAAATATCATAACATAATAACGTCTATTTTGTCAACTGAAAAAGTCAGTTTTTTTCGATAATTCTTAACTTTGCGCTATGTGCGCGGTTATTATTTTCAAGTTCATTTTCACTAACGGTTATCACTTTTTTATTAACTAAACTGATTGTCGGTTCCTCATCTGAAATTATCGGTAATCCTTTAGGCAAATCAATCACAGACAACTTTTTAAAAAATCTTTTACATATTCTATCCTCTAGTGAATGGAAGGTAATTACTGCCATTCTCCCCTTAGGTTTCAACAAATCAATAGCTTTCTGCAGTGACTCTTCTAATATTCCCAATTCATTATTAACCGCGATTCTTAATGCTTGAAAAACTTTCTTTGCCGGATGGCCTTTTTTATGAAGCACTTTTTGCGGTAAAGCATCTTTAATAATATCTACCAAATCAAAGGTTGTATCTATTGGTTTTTCTTCGCGTTTAATGCATATATTTTTTGCAATCAATCGCGCAAATTTTTCTTCTCCATATTCAAAAAATATTTTAACTAATTCATCATATGAAAAAGAATTGACTATTTCTTTAGCAGTTAATATTTGGTTTTGATCCATTCGCATATCTAATTCGTTATCAAATCGATACGAAAAACCACGTTCTGGCAAATCGAATTGAAAGGAAGATACGCCCAAATCAAAAACAATACCATCTACTTTAAAAATATCTATATCCGCTAATCTTTCCTTTGCATAAATGAAATTGTCTCTAATCGCAAAAAAGTTTGGATATTTAGATAATTTAGCGGTAGTTTGTTGAATTGCAAATTCATCTTGATCAAATCCAATAAGCTCTCCATCATCTAATTCGTTTAAAATCGCTTCAGCATGACCACCACCACCTAAAGTCATATCAATATAAGTGCCTGATGGATTTATATTCAAATTTTCAATTGTTTCTTTTAGTAGTACCGGAATATGATTTTCCATTATTATCACCAAATTCATTATACCATAGATATATATTTGTAAAAGAAAAACGTTGAATAATCAACGTCTCTTTCTTTTATTCAGCTTCAACATCTTCTTCAACAGTTTGCGAAATTACTTCTTTACCTTTGTAATGTCCACAAGCTTTACATACTTGATGCGCTAAAGTTACTTCTCCACAATTTGGACATACAGTCATTGCAGGAGCATGTAATTTAAAATGTGTTCTTCTTTTTCTTTTTCTTTGTTTACTAATTTTTCTTTTAGGAACAGCCATGTTAGTACCTCCTTATTTTTTTAATTTAGCAAAAGGACTGTTTTCTACAATCTCTTCTTCATCTAATTTTTCTACTTCTTCACTATACTCTTCATAAGCGTCTCGACTTACAACTCTCATTGGTTTCTCAGTAATAATTTCCGAGAAAATATAAGGGTCCAAATCAATAGTAATACCATCAATAATATGTGTGTCATCATCAATAAAGTCTCTAGAAAAATATAAATCTGTGTTAAAATCTAAATTGACATTAACTTTTTTTAACGTTAAAGAACATAACATAACTAAAGTCGTCTTAACATTTAAAAAAAATGCAAAAGTTTCTTCAGCTTTTAAATATTCAAATTTTCCAGAAACTGAGGTGTCTAATATATCAATAACATCATTGAAATCTTCAGATAAAAAACGACTTAAGTCTAATTTTTGATCTAAATCAATATCACTATTTGCTCGTTTAATCAGTTCATGAATTGTCCATTTCAATTTCATCACCTCATCACAGCATTACAATTATACTTTTTTTATGACTTTATGTCAAGAAAAACATCTAAAATTTAGCGTCAAATTTCTAATCATTTTAGTTTATTTAGTTAACATTTTGCGTTATAATAAATAGTTGAGAAATAGAAAGAAGGTATAGTATGAAACCAAACAAAATAAAAGAAAAATTACAAGGAGTTATTGATCCAAGTTCTAATAAGACACTTGGAGAATTAAATGCCATTAAACATGTTGGTGTTGATGATAATAATTCAGTTATTTTAATTGCCGAAGTTGGGGAAAAAGACAATGAAACAACAAAACAAATCACTCGTGATATTGCAAAAATTATAAAACTTGACCTGGGATTTAAAGGCGTTAAAATTGAATTTCAAAAAAGAAAAACAAGAAATAAAAATGCGAAAACATTATTAATCGCTTCTGGAAAAGGCGGAGTTGGAAAATCAACTGTAACAGCAAACCTTGCTTATGCTTTAAAAAGAATGGGTAAAAAAGTCGCTATTATAGATGCAGATATTTATGGCGCGAATATGCCGAAAATTCTTGGTGGGGTAGATCATAAATTAATGGGAACCGAAGACTCTAAAGTATATCCATTTGAAGTTGATGGTATTCAAATGGTATCTACAGAATATTTAGTAGAAAAGAAACGTGCTTTAATGTTAAGAGGCCCTATGCTAGGAAAAATCCTAAAGATTTTCTTTGAAGATACTTTATGGAATGAAGATATTGACTATTTCTTAGTAGATTTACCACCTGGAACAGGTGATGTAATGATGGACTTAAAAAATTTCTCTGAAGATGCAAAAATGATTATTGTTACAACTCCACAAGCTAGTTCAGCTCACATTGCTATTAAAGCAGGTTACGCTGCTAAAGATCTCTCTCAAGAAATAATCGGAGTTGTTGAAAATATGTCTTATTACGAGATAGACGGAAAAGATCACTATATATTTGGACAAGGCGGCGGGAAAAAAGTTGCTGATGAATTGGTTGTGGATTTATTAGAAAAACTTCCTATAGTTCCCTCAGAAACTCCAATTTATAAGGAATCTGATGTAGCAGGAATGATTTATTTAAATCTTGCAAGAAAAATTATGAAAAAATATTAAAACCATTGATGTTATAACTTAGAAAACCACCTTCTTACTAAAAATAGTAGAAAGGCGGTTTTTTATTTTAATCTTTCAATACGTTATTGTTTTTTATATGTGTTTGCAGATTGCAATTCTTTAATGTGTTCTTTAAGTTTTAGCTCATATGTTAAAGCATCTTTATATCGATTTTTTTCTTGTAAAATTTCTACAATTTCATCAGTAATCTTTTTCATCATAAAAATGTTTTCATTTCTTTTCGCATCTTTTAAACAATAATTGATTAAATAATCTTTTAAAAACATTAGATTGTTCTTTTCTCTAAGTGACAACAAATTTATATAATCAATTTTTGGTTTAACCTGGTAATGTATTTTGTTTATGTTATTTTTTACCTCATTATACTTATCTTTATCAATATTCAAATAATATTTTGCCAACAAATATTGACCGAAAAGATAATCTTCGGTTTGCTCTTCTACCATCAACTTTATACATATTTCTGGATTGTCTGAATTGTATGCTTTCATTAATAAGTAATGATTTTTTTCTTTAACTGAAACAGATTTTAATGTTTCTTCAAGTGTTGGCATATCCCTGTTTTCACCGTTATACATTAAAAATAAGTTATGCCACAACAATAAATCATTAATTCTTTTGGTATTATAACTTTTAATAAAACTCTTAAGAGCAATATCAAAATAATCATTTCCTTTAACAAATGAATGAATATTTCCATAAACTATATATTTTAAATATGATTGTAAATCTTCTAAGTATTCACTATTAAGAGCTTTTATTTTAATTGAATCAACCATATACTTTGCTTCTGAGAATTTACGTATTCCAATATTATAAAAAGCACTAAACACCATAAACGCTGTAAACCCATAATCATCTAGAGATGATAAATAATGAAATAATTCTTCATAAATTAATTTAGCTTTTTTAAAATCTTCAATCAGAACAAGATATCCCAATTTAATAACTTGAGTTAATATTTGAAACTCAAATTTTTCAATTCGATAAAATATTTTTTCATAAGATTCATAATCTCGTAGATAAAAATACTTAATTGCATTATCTAAACATTTTATCAAATCTTCTGGCGCAAGAAATTCATCAGTAGTAATTTTTAGTTTTTCCATAATCATATATAGCTGTTCTTCTCCAATAGCTACTTGATTATTTTCTGCTTTTGATATGTAAGTATTTGAACAAATACCAACCGCTAAGAATTCTTGAGTGAAATTTAACTCCTTTCTTTTTTTTCTAATAAGTTGCCCATACATCTTGTAGTAAAATTGATAAATTAACTCTTGTCTTCTTTTTTGATCAATTAATATTGTTCTTTTCATTCTATCCTCCATATATTTTGTCAGGTTATGATTATAAAGCAAAGAACAAGAAAAATAAAGAACAAAATATTGAAAGATATTGTTGATTTCTCAACCTATAGCCTGTTTAGCGCCAAATAAAGAGAAAATGCCAGTTATTTAATATCTGGCATTTTACATATATTTAGTAAAGGACATTCTTTACATTTAGGATTTCTGGCTTTACAAAAATATCTGCCAAAATGAATAAATTTATGATGTAAATCAATCCATTTAGTCTCATCATATAACTTCATAAGTTTATCTTCAACAATTTTAGGTGAATCACCAATTTGAGCTAAACCTAATCTTATAGAAACTCTTGAAACATGAGTATCAACTGCTATTCTCGGAATCTTATAATATTCGGCTAAAAAAACATTTGCGGTTTTACGACCAACACCAGGTAATTTTTGTAATTCACTTTGTTTTTTAGGAATAAAATTATCAAAATCATTAATGATCATTTCTGAAAGTTTTTTTAAATTCTTGGCTTTATTTCGGTATAGACCTAAATTCTTAAGTTCAGACTCTAAATCTTTAATATCAGCAGTAGCAAAATCATTTATAGATTTATATCGAGAAAATAAATTCTTCGTTACTTTATTAACAGAGATATCTGTAGTTTGCGCACTTAACATTATTGCAATAAGCAATTCATGTTTTTGTTTATAATTTAACTCGATTTTTACATTAGGAAACATATTAGAAATTTCATCATATATAATCTGTGCTTCTTTTTTTTTGCTTGTCATGATTCTAAAAAATCCTTTAACGCTTTTGATTTTTTTCTATTTGTATTTATTAGCTTATCATCTTTATTACGTTTTTTCTTCAACAGAACTCCATCTATATAACTTATCGATATTTTTCCTGATTTTACAGAATCGATAATAGCATCTTTAATTTGATCTTTGTTATAGTTATAATCTTTAATCCATTTTATTATTACTTCAATTTCTAATGGTTTTAACTGTCGTTGTAACTGCGTTTCTAAAATTTCAGCAATCTCATTTTCATCAGTTTCATGTTTTTTTTCTGTATTAACGATATCTTTGTTTATTTGATTTTTATAATAATCAACTATTTTTTTAATTGTCTGATCCAAAGAAAAACTTTCTGTCATTTTCCCATTTTTGTTTTCTTTAATGTCAAAAGAAAGATAGTTTCTTTGCATCATACTATCTAATAAGTCAGTCGCTTCTTTTTCAGATAAAGACAAATTTTTAACCAACTTTTTTGGATTCAAAGATTTAATACCCTTTTCCTTTAATGAATATAACTCCATAAGAAAAAAAGCTTCAATTTCAGTTAAGCCTATATGACGATAATTTTTTTTGAGTAGTTTGTCAAAATCCAACAATTGATCTTTAATTAAATTTTTAATAATTAAATCTTCCATATTACTCCTATTCGTCTCTTGAATCTGCTAATTTTTTTAAGGCTGAGAAAGCCGCTTTTTGTTCAGCTTCTTTTTTTGTTTTACCTGAACCTTCGCCCATTACTATAACATCATCCATGTAAACTCTTGAAACAAAAACTCTCTCATGAGCAGGTCCTGTCTCAGATATTATTTCATAATGTAGAGTTCTTTTGTCAGACTGAACAAGTTCTTGGAGTTTACTTTTATAGTCAGCATCATCTTTATCTAAATTATTTTTTACATGTGGAAATACTATTTTATTTAATACTTTATATGTTTCTTTTATACCTTTATCAATATATATCGCACCCAGAAAAGCTTCAAAAGCATCAGCTAAAATACCAGGTTTTGATCGTCCTAAAGATAGTTCTTCCCCTTTGCCTAAAAGCAAATATTTTCCTAAATTAAAGCTTTTCGCATAATCAACCAAAGCATCTTCACATACTTCTTGGGCGCGTTTTTTTGTCAAAATACCTTCCGCCTCAGGAATATTATCATATAAATACTTTGCAACCGTCAAATCTAATACTGCATCACCAATAAACTCTAATCTTTCATTACTTAAAGTATTATTTTCGTTCGCATAAGAAGAGTGAGTCATTGCTCTTTCTAACAAGACAATATTATTAAAAGATAAATCAAAAAGAGCTTCTAACTCTTTTAGTGGTTTATTCATTTTCACCACTACTTTCAGATTTTATATACTCTTCTACAGTTTCAAAGACTTGATTTCTAACAATGTTTGCAGCTTGTCTAATTCCATTATAAAAACCATAAGCTTTTGAAGCACCTTGTGCTTTAATTACTGGTTTTTGTAAGCCATAAATAACAGCCCCACCAATTTCTTCTGCGGACATTTGTTTCTTGAACTTTATAAGATTCTTTTTTGCTAGTAAACCAGCAAGTTTTCCGGAAAATGAACTCATTAGACTGTTCTTAAGAATTTTCCCCATACCTTTGGCAGTACCTTCAATAGTTTTCATTACAATATTTGCAGTGAAACCATCACTTATTAAAATATCGCAGTCAGGCTCTAAGATAGTTTTTGGTTCAATGTTTCCGGAAAACTCAAAAAGATCAGTTTTCAAAAACAACTCATAAACCTCTTGATCAAGTTCTCTTCCCTTACCTTTTTCTGTTCCAATATTTATTAAACCAACTCTTGGATTCTTTATTTCTAAAACTTTATTGGCATATATGGTTGCAAAATATGCTTGTTGCAACATATGTTCAGGCCTAATTTGTAAATTAGCGCCAGTATCTAGCAATATTACACTACGATTATCCACAGTTGGAATTACTGGAGCTATTGCAGTTCTTTTAAAACCTTTCATTCTTCTAATAACTATGTGAGCACCAGCTATTAAGGCTTGAGTGGCACCGCTAGATACTATAGCATCATTTTCTCCGTTAGATACACTATCTAAAGCCATAACCATAGAAGCATCCTTATGGCGCCTAATAGCACCTATTGGATTTTTTTCATCCATGGGAATAACGTGATTAGCATTAACTACTTTTATCCGACTATTAGGTTTTAAATATTTATTTATTTCTTCTTCTTTACCATATAAAATTAATTGAATATCATCTATTTTATCTATAGCTTCCATAGCACCTAAAACTTGTTCTTTTGGTGCGTAATCTCCGCCCATCGCATCAATTGCTATTTTTATCATTTTCCTCACCTCTTATTTTAAAATTATATCACAATTTAATCTAAATTATAAGAATCTAATGTTTTAATTACTTTAAGTTTTAATTTTTGAGCAACTTGATCAGAATTTTTGATAATATCTTTTGCATCAACATTGGTCAACTCTAATAACTCCGTATCTTCTATAATATTAGCATAATTTAAATCAGGTATCCCAGCTTGATTTCTACCAAAAACTTCTCCTGGTCCTCTTAATTTCAAATCTAATTCGCTAATTTCAAAACCATCATGATGATTTTTTAATATATCAATTCGTTCGACTTGTTCACTCATTTCATCAACTGCTAAAAAACAATATGATGGAAAATCATTTCTCCCAATTCTTCCTCTCAGTTGATGTAGTTGAGCAAGGCCAAAAGCGTTTGCATTCATAATAACCATCATTGAAGCATTACTAACATCTATACCCACCTCAATTACCGTAGTGGATATTAAAATTTTTGTTTCATTCTTATAAAAAGAATTTAAAACTTTTGTTTTATCTTCATCTTTCATCTTACCGTGTAAATATGTAACAATTGATTTATCGTATTTATTGATTAATAAATCATATGTTTCATTAACTGAATAATAATGACTATTTTCAGTTTCATTAATCAAGGGGCAAATAAAATATATTTGGTGATTATTATTTAATTCTTGATTAATCATCGCATACACTTTTTCGAGATTTTCGATATTTACAATTTCGGTTGTAACAGTTTGTCTTCCGGAAGGTTTCTCTTTTATTTGAGATATATCGCTACTCTCAAAAATAGAAATAGCCAAAGACCTAGGAATAGGTGTTGCGCTCATCAATAAAATATCTGGATCAATCCCTTTTTCTCTTAAAATTTTTCTTTGTTCAACACCAAAACGATGTTGTTCATCAATGATTACTAGTCCTAATTTATTAAAGTTAATAGTTTCTTGAATTAATGCATGAGTCCCAATAATAATATTCGCTTTTTTATTATCAATATCATTTAAATAAGTATTTCTTTCTCTTGAATTAATTTCGCTAGTTAGTAAAACTATATTAATACCATAAGAAGCTAGATGTTTGTTAAAAACTTCAAAATGCTGTTTAGCCAAAACTAAAGTAGGTGCCATAATAGCAACCTGATAACTTGCTGAAACTACAGCTAAAGCGGCTAATAAAGCTACTATTGTCTTTCCAGAGCCTACATCTCCTTGTAAAAGTCTGTTCATTTTCGTTGGGGATTTTAAATCTCTAAAAATTTCATTTGTTGCGTTTTTCTGATCAGAGGTTAATTCAAATGGTAAAGTTTCAATAAACTCTTTAACTAGATTAATATCATATTTTTTTGAAGCAGAAATTATATTTTCATTATATTGTTTTATCAATTCAACCCGAAGTGAAAAAGAAAGCAATTCTTCATATTTCAATCTATACATCGCGCTTTGTAAATCTTTTGTGTTTTCTGGAGTGTGAATTTGTTTTATGATAGTATTTATATCTGCTAAATTG
>JAIPGD010000030.1 GCA_021736305.1 Candidatus Izemoplasma sp. | reverse complement strand
CTTGGATCTCTCAAGCCTGCACTAATAGCATTCTGGATAATCTCATCAGCAATTGAATTAGTTGTTGGGCCAGTAGTACCAATACAACCTCTTAAATTCCCGTATTTCTTTAAAGAAACAAAAACTCCTGCTTTTTTTTCAAGCATTTCGCTAGGTAGATTACTTGGCTTTTTTAACTCTCTATGATTTTTTACATAATATTCTAATGATTGTCTTGCTAAAATAATATAAGGATCTTCTTTCATTATTTATCCCCTCTCAAAATCTATATAATTAATCTTTAGGTAAAAAACTCGCAACTGCGTATCCTACCCCGAAAGGGCCTTCATAGGCTAATAAATTTGCTTTAAAATCATATTCTTCAATAGCCCCGGCCATGATAACGAATGATCTTAATCCGCACTCGGCTGCTTTGTTTAAAAACTTATCATCGAAATTCAAGAACGCTTTTAAATTATTATTTTCTACAGCGCTTATTAATTTTTTATCAAAAACCGGTCCTTCTTTTGCAAAACCATAAGGGCCACTTTCTTTTAATTTGTGCGATAAATCCCCACTCGCAACAAATACATATTTCTTTTCTTTATCTTTAATTGCTTCATGAATTAATTTACCAAATTCATAATGATTTTCTAATGATAAACCTGATAAAGATATTCTCACGGCATTATAATCCTGGTATACTTCATTGATAAAGTATAAAGGTATCATTGTTCCGTGGTCTAGATTATTTTGTTTACTCCCTTTACTTCCAGCTGGAAAACTTCTTTTTCCTGCTAAATTGTCTATCTCTTCAACAAGTTGATAATCATAATCAACTTCTAAAGCAACACTTGCGCCAAAGTTCTTAAAATCTCCACTTGCCTGTTTACCTGGAGATATATGAAAATAATCATAATAGTTTATAGAATGTGGTGAAGAGATGATAATTGTATCTGGTTTAATTTCAGCAATTATTTCCGCTACTTTTTTATAAGCATCAATAGTGTGTTGAATCTTTCTTTCTTCTCCTCTTCCAACCTCAGGAATAATCAAAGGTGGATGAGGCACAATAAAAGCTCCTTCAAAACCCATAATAATCCTCCTTTATAATTAATATACATTTCCTATGTGAATATTTTTAATTCCTTTTTCTAAGCCAACTGCTTTTGCTTTATTTAATATATCTACATCAGTTGGTTTAACATCTGACATCTTCCAGGCAGGATAAAACCTTGTAATATGCCAAGGTACAGAAACATCTAATTCTTTAACGATAAATTCAGCAATCTTACTTAACTCTTCTAAATTATCATTTACTCCAGGTACAACTAAAGTTGTAATCTCTAAATGCACTCCCGCTTGATAAATTGTTTTTAAATTATCTCTAATTGGTTTTACTGGTGCTCCACAATATTTTTTATGAATCAAATCATCGAAACCTTTAAAATCAATATTCATCGCATCAACTAAAGGCAGAATATAATCCAAGACTTCACTAGACATAAATCCATTAGAAACCCATACATTTTTCAAATCATTTTCATGAGCTAATTTCATTAAGTCATAAGCGTATTCTAAAAATATTGTCGGTTCTGAATATGTATAAGCAATTGAATCACAGCCTCTAGAAAGTGCATTTTTAAGATGTTCTTCAGGCGTTATCTCTCTTCCAACTACTTTTTTCTTTGGTTTTGGACTTTGTGAAATCTCCCAGTTTTGACACCATAAACATTTAAAATTACAGCCTACAGTCGCAATTGAATAAGTTTTTGTATGAGGTAAAAAGTGATATAGTGGTTTTTTTTCAATCGGATCAACTCCATAAGATATTGTCAAACCATAGTTTAAAGCATACAATACATTATCTTGGTTTTCTCTGACACCACATATTCCTCTTTCTCCCTCAGCTATCACGCAATAATGATTACAAACCCTACACCTAACTTTACCATCGCCAATTCTTTCATAAAACATTGCTTCTTTCATTTAAAATCATCTCCGGTTTAAAATATTTCACTTACATTTACATTATAGCATAATCAATTTATTAATTTAAATTCCTTAAGTTCAATTTATTAATTTAATAAATTATAATAAATCATAAAATATCATACGAAATTAATAATATTTGTTATAATAGGGCTGTAAAGAAGGTGATTTTATGAAATTTATAAAAGACATAAGCAAAAGAGCCTTTGATTTGGCTGAAAAAATCATTTCTGAAGTAGGTCCTAGATTAGCTGGTAGTAAATCATCTTTAAAAGCCGCTGATATTTTAAAAGAAGAATTAAATAGTTTTACTAATAAAGTCGATTTAGAAGAATTCATAATCCATAGAGGTGCCTTTTTAGGATGGATAAAAATAATCGTTGTTGGTTATTTTGTCGGTGTATTATTTTTATGGTTAAACTTACCTATTGTTACACTAGCTATTACTTTTGTTTCAATATTAATTTTAGTATTACAATTTTTCTTTTATAAACCATTTATTGATATCTTTTATCCAAAGGCTAAAGGACATAATGTTGTTGGCTATATAGAGCCAAAAAAAGAAGTAAAAAAACAAGTTATCATTAGTGGTCATCATGATAGTGCAAGAATATTTAATTTTTTATATCATCAACCAAAACTATATAACTTAAGAGTAACTGGATCAATAGTATTTGTTATAGTATTATTAATCACTTCAATACTATTTCTGTTTATTGAAATTGAATTTCTTAATTTAGGTTTAAAGATATTGTTATCAATTGGTGTTTTACTAACTTCGCAAATGTGGTTTTTTGCTTCTAAAGAAGGTTCTCCTGGGGCAGGAGATAATCTTATATCAAGTACGATGGCTTTAGAGATTGGTAGATATTTCAGTGATAATTCACTAGATTATACAAGAATTATTGTGGCTAGTTTTGATGCTGAAGAAGAAGGCTTAAGGGGAGCAAGGGCTTTTGCGAAAAAACATAGTTTGCAATTTACTAAAACACCTACTATATTATTAAATGCTGATTGTATCTATTATTTAAACGAGATGTTCTTTTTAACAAGTGATATAAATAAAACTGTAAAACTCGATGAAGAACTAGCAAAAGAATTAGTTAAAATAGCCAAGAAAAAAGGCTATAAAACAACTTATAAACCAATAGAATTTCTAACTGGTGGAACAGATGCGGGCGAATTAGCAAAACATAATGTAAAAGCCACTACTTTAATTGCTATGCCTTGGTCCAATAAAGAACGTGCTAGTATCTACCACACTCCAAAAGATACCCTAGATCAAGTTGAAGAAAAAGCAGTTGAAGCTGCTATTGACATTTTCATTACATATATAAAAAATGGTGAAAAATAAGTGTTGGGTTTTAACCAACACTTTTTTTTATTGTTTAAGACTAAAATCAACCGCAGCTAAAGCATGAATTTTAGTTGTATGAAAGATAGGTATATCGACATCTTCTTGTTTAATCAAAAGCGGAATTTCTGTACAACCTAAAATAACTCCTTCAGCCCCTTTGTTTTTTAAATCCTTTATAATACGCTTGAATTCATCACGACTTTCTTCTCGGAATTCACCAAGAATTAATTCGTTATATATTGCTTGATGAATATATGTTTTTTGTTTTTGATTTGGTTTTAAAACGGTTATATCGTTACTGAATCTATTTGAATAAAGATTGCTTTCAATGGTGTATTTTGTTCCTAATAAAGCAACTTTTTTTATACCTAAATGATTTATTGCTTTTTCAACACTATCAACTATATGTATTAATGGTATATTAATCGCTTCTTCAACTTCTTTAGCAATGATATGAGTCGTATTTGCACAAATTAAGATACAATCAGCTCCAATTTGTTCTAAACCTTTAGCTGAATGAATTATAATTTGGGCAATCTTTTCCCAGTCATTGCTGCTAAATAGAGTTTCTAATTCATAATAATTGAGAGAATCTATTAGAATTTTGGCTGAATTAGACCCTCCTAAAATTCTTTTTGTTTGTTCATTGATAATTTTATAATAATCTAAGGTAGACTCCCAACTCATTCCACCAATCAGACCTATTGTTTTCATAATTAAATCACCTCATACTACATCATTATTTCTAAACCAGCATTTACGCCTTTATCACGGTAAATTAACTTCCCTTTTATATATAGTTCAATAAATATAGTTCCAGACAAACCCTCTTTTATAGATTGGTTCATTAAACCATCCTTAGGCGCGGCTAAAGATTTACTTATTTCACTGAATGCTTTTACATACAATGTTAAGTTTCCTTTTGTAATCCGATAATCAACAGAGTTTTTATCAATTATATAAGTCTTAACCTTAGCGAAATTATAGGTAGCGAAACGATATTCTTTGTTATTAACAACTAAATTAACAATTAAGCCATTAAACTTAAAGTTAAGAAAAGGTATTGTTGCATGTGAAAACATAAATGAAGTATGTTTGTTTTTAAAATGATTTGATTGCATCCATACATATTTCTCTGGGAAAGATTTTCCCCAATCCTTTTCAATATAGCCTTTGCCTTGTGAAAAATCAATAATCTTATCATCGATTTTTAAACTACCCATAATTCGATGATTCATACTTACTACTCCATGATAACATTCCATATTTGGTATATAAGCAAAAATACCCATAATAGATGGACTAAATATTGATTTTTTGAGACTAAGTTGGTTTTCAAAATATAACTTACCATAAATATTCATTTCCTCTGAATTTATTGATAAACTCAGATGATTTTTCGTAAAATGATTGTTTTCAATTTGCAAATGAAATGGATTGTTCTTGAAAACAAACTGATTTTTATCGAATCGAAGATAAGCTGTATCTAAAATCGGTGAATTGTCAGTTGTTTTTGTCAAAAACACCTGTACGAAGGCATGAGAATCTACTTCATTTAAACTAATGCCAGGTATAATTGCTAAAGTATAATTTTGATCACTCGATACAACTTTATAATACCAACCCTCAAAGTACTTCAATTTATTCAGTTTTCCTTGAAACTTAATTGGATTTCTTATTTTTCTAAACATCTAAAAATCACTACCTTAAACATTATGTTGAAATTAATGTATCATTGTTTTTTAAATCTATATGCTGTATATTCGATAATTACTCCATAAATAATCCCTGCGAAGAATCCAACAAAATCATTAAAGTCGGTTGCACTATAAAATGAGAAAGATACAATCAAACCAATAATAGCTCCTCTAATAAGCAATTTATCTAATGTCATTTTACTTGATAATAAACCTATAAATAAACCTAGTAAAACTCTATTAAACCAAAAAACAAATAGATAAGAAAAACTCAAACCAAACCCAGAACGCACTTGAGCGCCTAAAACACAAATCACCCCAAGAATAGCTCCAGTAATAACGCCAATTATTAATCTTCGCTTATCAAACATAATACATGCCTCCCTTTTTATATCTTATTACTTACTATTATAACGCTTTTTTATTAATGATTGTTAATATTTTCTAAATTAACAAAAAGGCTAACTCATATGAGTTAACCTTAATTATAATGTTTTAACTAATTTTCAATGTGTTTTTGTTAAGTACCCTTTCAATAAAGATATCAACTATTGCTTTATCGAATTGCGTTCCTGAACAAACTCTTAGTTCAGCAATTGCTGCTTTTTTTGTCATAGCTTTTCGATAAGGGCGATCTTCTGTCATTGCTTTCATATGCATCAACTACACAAATAATTCTTGAAGGCAAGGGAATTTCTTCGCCTTTAAGACCTTCTGGATAACCACTTCCATCAATTCTTTCGTGATGGTACCGGGCATATTTAGCCAAATTTGTATATTCTTTAACTGTACTTAATATTTCAAAGCCAATATTTGAGTGTGCTTTAATAATCTTCCATTCACTCTCAGTTAATTTTCCTGGTTTATTGATAATATCTTTAGGAATATAACTTTTCCCAACATCATGTAATAAACCTGATAGTTCTAATTCTTTTAATTCTTTGCCTTCCATACCAAGAGCTTTTCCTAGTTGATGACAATATACACTAACTTGATTAGAATGGGTTTCTAAAAATCCATCTTCTAACTTAATGCCTAATAAACTAAACATTATTTTACTATCGTAAACTATATTGTTTTGTTTTTGTGAGTTTTTTGTAGATGACCTTTTAATAAACATAGGTCTTTCTGGATAAAATGTATTTAAAATAGTACTATTGGTACTTTTGTAATTGCTGCCATATGTGAAATCAGAGTATATACTTGAGTCTTTATAATGTTTAAATAATTTAAACATTACCTTATATAACTCTTTTATGTTATATAACTATGCTTAAATAAATAGTTTTCTCAAGTTCAAACTCTTCTCTTGATATAGCAAAATTACAATTATTTATTAACTTCATAACTCTCTCATTAAAGAGAATTACCCTTAAATAATCGGATCAATAATATTTCCATTTTCAATACACCTTCCATATTCTACAAACTCACACCTATATTTTCGTATATTTAGGCGAAATAAACAACAGCGTATATGTCATACATTTCATTAAAATTAACGTTTTTAGTGAAAAATAGCTGATTTCCAATAAAAAAGAAAGAATTATTCCAATTCTTTCTTTAATCTTGCTATTAAAAACTCTTTACTGGAAATATCAGTATCTTTCTTTATAACCTGGAAGAACTTACTTCTTTTTTGTTCATCTAATTGTAGTAAAACATAAATTGTGTTTAACAGTTCGTTCTCAAATTTATTGTCTAAACCTTGTCTTAAAAAGGCTAAAGCTTTATAATAGTGGAAATATTCAAGAAGATAATAAATGAAATTTGATTTACTATGCTTTATAGCTCTGTTGGCCATAGTAATTAATTCATTAAATTTGTTTAATCTACCTAAATTTTTTATTATCCAAAAAAATACTTGTGAATTAAATAAAGCATTTCCACTTAATAACAATTTATCATTCTGACTCAAATCCTCGATTTTTAACAAAATATTTTCTCGATCATCATCACTATATTCCATCATTATGCCTAATAAATATATTTCGCTATCGTGCAATATTTCTTTTTTCATAATATTATTAAAATCAATTTTTTCTTTCAATTTTTCAATCATTTCTTCATTAGTCAATTTATTTAAATAAAAATCGAATAAGATTCTTGATGATTGAAAAAACATTTGTGTTTCTTCATCTAAAAGCATTAAGTTAGGATGCTTCTTCAACAACTTGTTAGCTAAAGTTAATTCCCGATTCATTACTAGATTCATATATTCCTTTACAACTTCTTTTTCTTTTTCAGAATGTTGTTGGAAAGATGAAATTAATTTTAACAAAGGTATTTGTAGTTTATTAGCAAACTTAATAATTACATCAAAAGGAACTTCCGATTCACCACTCCTGTATCTATAATACTGTCTTTGAGAAATAACCCCCTCCAAATAGACGTCTTGAGTCATTTTTCTATCATATCGCAGGTTTTCCATATAATTTAATAAATTAACAATGTCCATAATGAACCTCCTAAAATGTATGACATATCCGCTGTGGTAATATTTTTCCAAAACTGCTAATATATAAATATACAAATTTTGTATATTTATATATTAGGAGGATTTAAATATGAAAAAATTATTAGTTTTATTAATGATCATTGGTTATGGATTTGGTTTACATTTCAATCAAACATTAATCAACAACCAAAATAATGTGCAAAAAGATACTCAACTTATTGACTTCGATGACGAAGATTTCCCAGAATTTATTAACTTAGATTTTGACGACGAAGACTTCCCAGAATTTATTAACCTAGATTTTGATGACGAAGACTTCCCAGAGTTTATTAACTTAGATTTTGATGATGAAGACTTCCCTGAGTTCATTAACTTGGATTTTGATGATGAAGACTTCCCTGAGTTTATTAACCTAGATTTTGATGACGAAGACTTCCCTGAGTTTATTAACCTAGATTTTGATGATGAAGACTTCCCTGAGTTCATTAACCTAGATTTTGATGATGAAGACTTCCCTGAGTTCATTAACCTAGATTTTGATGATGAAGACTTCCCTGAGTTCATTAACCTAGATTTTGATGACGAAGACTTCCCAGAATTTATTAACCTATAATAATTAATAAGATATAATAAATATTTATAGTTACATATTAATTTAGATGTTTTTCACTACTGTATTCTATTATACTACATAACTCACACAATAGTGTAATTTGACAGTAATTTTTAAAAAGACATTATAAAAAAGCTTTTAAGTGGCAGTTTAACATTATTTTTCACCTTTAATACAAACTCACAATTTTATTAAAGTTATCTTTTGAATAGAGAAAAATAAAAGCTTTTTTAGTGTTGCTTAAAACTATAAACAAAAATATCTAGTCCTCTTATAATTTATTTTTAGATAAACAAAACACAAGATTATTTTCTTGTGTTTTGTTTGTATTTTTATGAATTTATCTTCGATTATTCTTTTTTGTTGGGTTTGCTTTTTGAATTGATGTGTTTTTTCCACTTATTGTCACATTAGATAAAGATTGCATCACTTCATTATAATGCTTAGAATGTGTGGTAAAGAAACTTGCTTTTTTTGTTACCGATATATCTTGAATATCGATATTACTTAATTTTGTTTTTTTCATAATATAGTTAGCCAGTTGTTTTGGAGTTAAACCAGCTTCACTGCCAATATTTAAGTGATAACGGTTTTGATTAGTTGTATTTTTGTTATTGTTAGAGCTTCTACTTCTTTGATTTCTGCTTTTTTGATTGCGTTTAGAGAAATCTTCATTGATATCACCTTTAATTCTTTCAGTTGTTTCTTTCTTTTCTACTTTATGTAGAAATGCACTAATGATTTCTAAAGGTTCATGATTATCAAGTAGTTTAGCTGCTGTTTCTAGATGTGGGCTAGTATTAATGTTTTCAATTATTGTTTCTATTTCTAATAATTGATTATCTTGTCTAACTTGAATTACAGTTTCGGGGGTTGGTATCATTCTTTTTTTAATATTTGATTTAGTAAATGCTAGTATACTATCTAAACGTGATAACTCACGTTTAGAAACTAAGGTAAATGAGTAACCTTTATTTCCGATTCTTCCAGTTCTACCTATTCTATGAACATAATATTCTGCCTTTTCAGGAACATCAAAGTTCATAACCACTTCAACATTTTTAATGTCTAAACCTCTAGCGGCTACATCAGTAGCAACTAATATATCTAATACGCCTGAGTGAAAACTATCTAATACTTGTAATCTAGCAGTTTGTTTTAAATCTCCATGTATCTTATTAACATTATAACCTTTTTTTGTTAGTTCTCTTGTTACATCATCAACTTTTCTTTTTGTATTACAAAAAATCAAAGTTAAATCAGGGTTATATACATGCAATAAACGTGCAACACCTTCGATTTTATTTTTGTCTTGTATCATATAGTAGTATTGTGTAATATCTTCATTAGTTTCGTTTTCAGTGATTACACTAACTAATTGTGGATTGTTCATATAACGATTTGTTATATCAACAATTTTCTTAGGCATAGTCGCTGAAAACATGACTGTTTGTCTTTCTTTGTTAGTTGTTTCTAAAATAGTTTCAATATCTTCTTTAAAACCCATTTTTAACATTTCGTCTGCTTCATCTAATACTAAATAATTAATATCATGAAGTTTAATTAGTCTACGATTTATTAAATCAATTATTCTTCCTGGTGTACCAATAATTATTTGTGGTTTAAAACGTAAACTTCTAATTTGTTTTGTGATTGGTTCACCACCATAAATCGCAACTGTTTTAAGTTGTGGTAAATATTTTCCCATATGATCAATTTCGGTTTTAACTTGTACGGCTAATTCTCTGGTAGGACAGATAATAATTGATTGAATATTTTTATTCTCGTAATTTAATCTATCTAATAAGGGTAAGCCAAAAGCGGCTGTTTTCCCTGTGCCTGTTTGTGAGTGGCCTATGATATCTTTACCTGATTCGATCAGAGGAATTGTTTGTGCCTGAATCTTAGTAAATTCATCAAATCCCATTTCTGTTAAAGCTTTTTCTATTTTCTTATTTTTATAATTCATACTCTTCCTCCTATTGAAGACCATTAAGTTTACCACATTTAGCGAAAAAGTAAAGACATTTAATCTTTGAAACTAATATATTTTTGTATCTAAATAAAAAATATTTAACAAAATGGTTTATTATGTTATATAATTGTAATACTTAACGCATTTTTTTAATAACTTCAAGGAGGAAAAGAATGAATGAAAATCTTATTTTAGATGTTCATGATAAACCAAAATCTTTACTAGCTTGGTTTTTCATGAGTTTACAACATGTATTCGCTATGTTTGGTGCAACTGTATTGGTTCCAATCTTAACTGGATTACCTGTCAGTGTAACTTTGGTGGCTAGTGGTGTTGGTACTTTAATTTATATTGTATTAACAAAAGCAAAATCACCAGTATTTTTAGGTAGTAGTTTTGCTTTTATCTTAGCAATTCAAAATGCTACTGTTGAATTACCTGATGGTTCATTAGATTTTAGCGCTGCTTATTTTGGTTTAATGGCTGTAGGGATTGTTTATGTAATTGTTGGGATAATTATAAAATATGTTGGTAATGGTTGGTTAAAAAGATTATTACCCCCAGTTGTGGTTGGACCAATGATTATGATCATTGGTTTAGTATTAGCACCTGGTGCTATTGAAAATGCTGGATTAGTTGAAGGTGGAGATTTATTAACACCTTTAATTGCTTTAATCACTTTTAGTGTAGTAATCATAGTAAGTATTTATACTAAAGGCTTATTAAAGATAATACCTTTTTTAGTTGCTATTATAATTGGTTATATTGCAGCTGTTATATTAGGAGTAGTTCATTTACCTACTGTATTTGCAGGAGCTAATGCTTTTGTTATTCCTGACTTTAATGTAGTTGGTACTTATAAAATTGATTTAACATCTGTTTTAATATTTGTTCCTATAGCATTTGTTACTATAGCAGAACATATTGGTAACCATACTGTATTAGGTCAAGTAATTGGTAGAGACTTAATTGAAGATCCAGGCTTAGATAATACACTTTTAGGTGATGGAATAGCAACATTTGTAAGTGCTGCTATAGGTGGTCCAGCAAATACAACTTATGGAGAAAATACCGGGGTTGTAGCTATGACTAAAGTAGCTAGTGTTTGGGTTACTGGTTTAGCAGCTGTATTTGCCATCATGTTAGGTTTCTTTGGTTATATCCAAACCTTCATACTAAGTATACCGAACGGCGTTCTCGGGGGAATTACCATTGTTTTATATGGTTTAATTGCTGGTAATGGTGTTAAAGTATTAGTTGAAGAAAGAGTTAATCTGACTAATATGAAAAACTTGATAATTGTAGGAGCTATGTTAGTTATTGGTTTAGGTCAAGCATCAATCAATTTTACTGAAGAAATATCACTTAGCGGAATGGCTTTAGCAGCTCTTATAGGTATTTTATTAAATGCAATCTTAAGACCTAATAAACCTGAAGAAACTCCTGTAACACACATGAAGTAAATAATTATAATAATAGTTAAAATTTTATAGAAATTATTTATTAAATGTATTATAATTTGAATAAGGGGGAATTTTATGAATATTTCGGATTTAAAAGCAAGAGCAAAGATACAACTTAAATCATATTATTGGAATATATTAGTAGTTGTATTGATTTTAGTTTTAGTAATGGGTTCTTCAGCTGGGATAATCGGTATATTATTAACAGGGCCACTCTTAATTGGGGTAAACCTGTACAAACTTAATATTATCCGTAAAGATGAAGAAAACATTAATGTTATTTTAGAAGGTTTTAAAGGTTCAGTGGGTAATTATATTGTAACTTATATATTAAGAGGAATTTTTGTGTTCTTATGGAGTTTATTATTTATAATCCCTGGAATTATCAAGTGGTTTAGTTATAGTATGACTTTCTTTATTCTAGTAGATAACCCAGAACTTCAACCTACAGAGGCAATTGATAGAAGCCGTGAAATGATGCGCGGTAACAAAGGTAAATTATTCTTACTTTATCTTAGTTTTATTGGCTGGTTTTTATTAGTCATTTTAACCTTTGGTATTGGTTATATCTTTTTAGAACCATATATACAAATGACTGTAGCTAACTTTTATGAAGATTTAAAGCAACAACCAGTGATTTAAAATCACTAAAATAAGTATTGAGGATAATATTTCTGATAAATATTATCCTTTTTTCTTTATAAAAAACCATTGAAATAACTATTAGGTATTGCTATAATTATATAGTACAAAAAAAGGAGGCAAGATTATGCTTGAAGTAAATAATGTTGAATTAAAGTATGGAGATTTTGTAGCTGTACAAGATTTATCTTTTAAAATAAAACCTGGTGAAATCTTTGGCTTACTAGGGACTAATGGTGCTGGAAAAACAACTACTTTTAGAGTAATAATGGGATTACTAGAACCATCTTATGGTGAAGTACTATATTACGGCAATCAAGTTAGTTATGATAATGTAGATGAAATCGGTTATATGATTGAAGAAAGATCATTACTAACTAAAATAACAGTAAAAGAATTATTGCTGTTTTTTGGCCAATTAAAAAGTATGTCTAAAAATCTTATTTTAGAAAGACTCGATTATTGGTTAGACTATTTTGAAATTACCGAATACAAAAATAAAAAGATTAAAGAATTATCAAAAGGTAACCAACAAAAAATCCAGTTTATCTCTGCACTTATTAATGACCCTAAATTATTAGTGTTAGATGAACCATTTAATGGCCTAGATCCTATTAATATGAATTTATTTATTAAGGTAATTCGTGAATTTCAAGCTAAAGGTAAGATGATAGTATTTTCTTCTCATCAGCTTGATCATGTAGAATCATTCTGTGAAAAGATTGTTGTCTTAGAAAAAGGTGAAGCGATAATAGCAGGTGACATTAAACAAGTTAAACAAGATTTCGAAAAATTAACGATAAATATTAACGCTGACGTAGATATAAAAGAATTAGAAAACTTACCTGGAGTATATAAAGTTATTAATAACACAAATAAAGTTATTGTTAAAATAGAATCAGATAAGTATATCAAAGGAATTTTTGATTATGTTAAATCTTGTGAAAATGTAACTCTGTTTGACGTTGAACAAGCTAGTTTAAGTGAAATATTTATTGCGAAAGTTGGTGGAAAACGTGAAAAAATTTAGATTTTTAGTTGGTTTTGGTTTAAAGAAAAGAATTTATAAAAAAGCGTTTATAATCACCAACATAATTATTGGAATTATAATTATTGCAATCGTAAATATTCCTAACATCATTGCTGTTTTCTCAGATGACAGTGATGAAGTTCAAGTTTTACAAACAGCAATTGTCAATAATTCTGATGATACGGTTTACCCACTAGAAACAAATATCATTCAAACCTTAAATCAATCCACCGAAAAATATGAGTTTGAGGAAGCAGATAATACTTTATCTGATAACCAAGACTTTTGGGACCAAGAAAATTTAGATATTTTAATTATTTTTTCTGGTGATTTAAAACAACCTAATGTAGAAGTATTTGCTTTAGATGAAGACTATAGATTAAGCCTTACCCAATCCATCCAGTTAGTATTATATGAATATCAAGATATTGGCTATGCTAATTATAATATAGTATCGCCACCTGCATCTGGTGAAGATCCTGGATTATCTGAAGAAGATCAAATGTTTATTGATGGAATAGGAAGTTTATTATTTTTACCTGTATTTTTCTTGATTATAATGGCAACTCAGTTTTTGGGTGTGGACATTATTGAAGAAAAATCTAGTAAAGCAATTGAAACTATTATTGCCAGTGTTCCACCAAAAACACATTTCTTATCAAAAATAACTGCTAGTATTTCTTTTTTATTAATTCAAAGTGCTGTATTAATTGGTTTTGGTTTAATAGCGCTTTTAGTCAGTAAAGCATTTGCATCATCAGGGAACTTCGATGGAGTAAGTTTGTTTACTGAGTTTGCAAAAAGAATTCCTAATTGGCCAATTTTGTTATTATTAACAATATTATTTTTACTCTTTGGATCGTTGTTGTTTTTAGTTTTTGCAGCTTTCTTAGCTTCAACCTCAACAAGTCAAGAAGACTACCAACAAGCACAATTACCTTTAATGTTCTTATTACTTGGGGGATATTATATTACTATATTCTTGCCAATATTAAATGCTGATGGTTTAATAAGAGTATTTGCTTATATTCCTTTCTTTTCAACAATGGTTGCACCAATGGCCTATATAGGCGGAAACATTACTATCATTGAAGCTATTATAAGTTTAGTTATTAATGTTTGTTTTGTATTTTTGTTAATTTATTTTATTTCGCCAATATATCGAGTTGCAATTTTATCTTACGAAGAAACAAAATTCTTTAAACGTATTAAATTTTATATTAAAAAAGCATTTAGTAAGTAGTATTTAAAAACCCGACCTTAATTAATAAGTTCGGGTTTTTTATTAGCTGTTTTTTTATTCTTCAACAGTAACTTTCTTCATTACCTGTTTTTCTACTGGTTTATCGAATTGATTTGTTTTAACACTAGCAATTCTATCAACTTCACTTATTCCTTCGATTACTTTACCAAAGGCTGCGTATTCTCCATCTAAGTGCGTTGCGTTATTATGCATGATAAAGAACTGTGAACCAGCTGAGTTAGGATCAGCTGTTCTAGCCATTGAGATTGTACCTTTAGTATGCTTTAATTCGTTATTAAAACCATTTGATTTAAATTCACCTTTGATAGTATAGCCTGGTCCACCTGTCCCATCACCTAAAGGATCTCCGCCTTGAATCATAAAGTTTTTAATAACTCTATGGAAGATTACTCCATCATAAAAACCTTTCTTAACTAAACTAATAAAGTTTTCTACTGTTTTAGGAGCTATTTCTGGATAAAGTTCTAGTTTAATTAATTCATTGTTTTCCATTTCAATTGTTACTACTGGGTTTTTCATATTTATTCCTTTCTAATTCTTTCTTTTTAATCGTATAATAAAATCTTTATTATATTTAAATGAATAATATAAGTCTTTAATAATCTCAACAACCAACCCAAATACTGATAAGATTACCGCTACTAAAATTACTGTTTCTAATATATTTAACCAATCATATTCACTGCTAAAACCAAAAGCTATTAATTCTTGATTAAAGTTAGCGTTTAATAAGCCTGTTTGTAATATTGTTATTGCAAAAATAGCAGTTGATAATATCTTTAAAGGAATTGAAATAAATGCGTAAATTGGTTTATATGTTTCAAAGATTATTTTTAATAAGTTTTGGGCAAAACTTAAAGCAAAAGCAATATTAAACCAGATTAGTAATTCGTTAAATCTTTCTAAGTCAAAAATTAATACACTATCTCTTTGTTCAGAAAAACTATGAACAGCGATTACTTCTGGATAAACATTAAAAATCACCAATATTAGTAGAATAAAAAATATTGAGACTATGCCTTCAGATTTAGAAATCTTCTTACTTTTTGCTTTTTTAACATCCAAATCTTTAACTGACCATTTATCTTTTTCAAATTTCTTATCAGTTGTCTTGCTGGCAATAGCAAAACCAATAGTTATCCAAGTAAATGTTTGTAAAGCCCCCATAAACAAACTACCAAAGAACTCAAAAACTTTTTCAACACTTATACCATTAAAGATAAAACTTATCATTGTAGCAATAGTAATTGCTAATAAGACAATTGGAACAACAAGTTTTAAAGTAGCAATATATGTGTAGTAATAATTAGGCCCAATTAAATAAGCACTTCTATCTAAATATTTATCAGCTAGTATTTTAGGGTCACCAAGTGATTCTAATACCTTTTTTACTGAAGAATTCTCTTCTTCTAATTGATCTTCAATTAAAGATTTTAATTCTTCTTTAATATCTTCTCTTTTTTGTTGTGGCAAACGTCTAATTACTTCTTCTATATAAGCCTCTATCAATTGATGATTCATTATACCCTCCTCCTAAAATATCATCCATATTATTAACTGTTTCATACCATATTGCTTTTAATTCTTTTAATACTTGTTCACCCTTATTAGTTGTGTGGTAATACTTTCTTGGTTTAGAACCGAGTTCTGTATCCCATTCACTTGTTAATAGAGCTTGTTCTTCTAATCTTCTTAATAAGGGATATAGAGTATTTCCTTCAATGGAAATACCTTTAGACTCTAAAGTCTTGATTAAAGAATATCCATATTGAGAATTCCTTA
>JAIPGD010000029.1 GCA_021736305.1 Candidatus Izemoplasma sp. | reverse complement strand
ATTCCGGTATCAAGATAAGTTCTTGATACTACTGTAGTGTCCATTTGAGCGTCTAACCCTTCATAAACATAATTATAATCAAAAACAATTTTTTCTTGCCAAGTTTGGTATGAAGATGAATATATTTGTTGTAATTCAGAACTTTGCAATTGATATGCGGATTCCCAAGTAAGTAGATATGATGGTAAAACCCCATAATCAACCATTTTAAGCAATTCTACTCTTGAACTAGAACTAAAATTCTGATATGGTGAATATTTTTTCATTAGTCCTTGTAAAACAAAAGGAACAAAAGGAACGGTGTCAGAATATATTCTATATCTTGATGAACTCATAGGTGTCAAAAGATAATCAGTTGTATATTTCAACATATAATCATTAGCTTGATAAATTAAAAATTCTTTACTTAAGGTGTCTAAAATTGATTGATATGTTTCTTTAACTTCTCTTCTATTATATGAATTATCTTCATTAGGATAATGAGAATTTAGTAAGTAACCAATACTTTCAAGAGCGTAACTCTCAATATTACTTTTATTTAAATTATCTATCGAACTAACTAAAGCATTCTCAACTCTTGATGGTGAGATAAAATACTTCGTTTTGGTATATCCTTCGCTGACAAGTAGATTCTGATTAATTCTTCTTGTTGCATCACGGTATAGACTAAATCTAGCATCTTCATATACACTAACTGGGTCAATTTGAAAATACAAACTAATATCATTAGTTTCAACATATTCAAGTAATGATTCAAGTTCGTTTTTAGTTCCTAATTTATTGGTTACGCTTTCGCTAACCATTCCCATTGAAGTCAAACCTCTAGAATCATAACCCTTATAAACTACTTTTGATTGAATATCATTAATTAGCAGATCATCGATGATTTGTTTTACTTGATTGATACTCGTCATCTCTAAATACTCATCAAAAATAAATCCTTCTTTAGTTTCAGAACCAATAATATCAATAAAAACATCTACTGCATCACTAGACTCGATTCTATCAGAAATATTACCTTCACTTTTTAAATAATTCCGGTAGGCATTAGCCATCCCAACATAATTCGCATTCCCATCCGATAAGAATTGATAACGAATTATCACATCACAATCATTAATATTCTCTTCAATTACTAGACGTCCCGTCTGATTAGCTGCATCAGATTCTGAAAGCGGAGTCTGATAAATTTGTCTGTAGGTAAATTCATTATAACTATAATAATATTTTAAGTTTCTCTTAGCTGGCGAAACTACTAAAGATCCGTGTTCCGCTCCTTCTTCAACAATCGCAATAAATCCATGTTGATTAATACCATGTACCATTCCTGACACAGGAAAAGCTAACCTTGGTTCATTTTCTAATGCTGCTTGAACTGAATTATCTTGTCCATAATATCTAAACTCATAAATGTTTCTATGAACATCAATATCTTGATATCTTATTAATGCACCACTGCCATCAGGAACCATAATATATCCAGGAAGGGAATTCGCATAAACTGCTCCCATAAAAGGAAATACCTTTAAACTCCTTAATTTATATACTTCACCTTCACTAATTGATTCATTTGGAATATTAACAGTTAAGTACTCATCCTCCAAATAAACTCTTAAAGTTAAAGAAATACCTGATTGACCAAAATAAAGTTCAGCTTCAAAACCATTCTCAATCAAAGTATAACTTGAGGTAGATTCGGGATCTTTCAAGAGACTTTCTTCTTGCGTGGTGTAAATCCCTGTTTCACTATTATAATCATAATACTTAATAGTTACTGCAGAATTTACAATTCCTTCCCAAGTAGTATTAAAATTATCAAGATTATCATCTTTAGTTGAAATACTTGAACCGTATATAAAACCATCTGATTTATTTACTACTCTAATTGCTTGTGAATCTTCTTCCATATAAAGCGTGTAATTGTTGTTTTCTCCAACCTTAAGATAAGTTGAAGGAACATCAAGATAATTGTTAACTACAGTTAAATCATCGGCTTGAGTGAATTGATTACTACTTAAATATGTTTCATCAAGGATGTTGTCACTATTTGGCAATAAATCAGATTCAATATTTTTAACTCCAGCATCAGCAAACACAAAAGTTAAAAAACCAATAATAGTTAACCCAAAAAGCATGATTACTTTTCTAGCATTTTTAATTGAACACACGGAACCATACCTCCTTGATAAAGGATTTTAAGAAATCAGTAAGTTGGGAACCAAAAACATAGATAATAAAACCAATTAAAATAATTATGAGCATTGTGAACAATGTCATTAAAATGTTTTTAAAGGTTTGTTTAATTTCATAATTATGAATTTCTCTTACCGAAACAAAAACCAAGGTTAACGTATAACTTATCATTACAAAACTGAGAATTTGTAAAATGATTAATTCATTCAAAGTTAAAACATTGCTTAAAATAATATAAAATGGTAAAAGAATAATAATTGGTGCTAAACTATAGACAATTGAAACAAAAACATCTCTTAAAAAACCTTCTCCATCAGATAAAGTTGCGATTAAATAATTTGAAAATATGAATAAAATAATAACTCCAAAGAACTTAAATATTTCCATACCGAGTCTGATTTGAATTTCAGCACCTGTAAAGATAAAGCCAGTGTAACGAAGATACAATAGATATTCAATAAATAGAATTACAAGTAAAATACTAGCTGTAAAAATATTTGATCGCTTTTCACGTTTAATCTCATAACTAGCATCGATTGGATGTTTCATCATAAAAAATAGTAAAGTGAACCTTCTAACATCAGGTCTCTTTTTAATAGTTTTAATTCTAGTATTTATAGACTCAAAAACTTTAGTCCTTTTGTTTACTAATTTAACCACATACATTAAAGCAAAAAACACTAAAGATAGAGTAAATACTAAACCAAGATTATTAGATAACCAAATATCTCTTATCTTCCAGTAAGTGGTTGAATAACCGCCAATATCACTAGCTTTTCTATATTCATTTAGCGCTAAATCATAATTACCTTCTTGATAATAAGCTTTTCCTAAAGAACTATGGGCAAGAGCGAAATTATCATTTTGGCTCAAAATACTTTCGAACAAAAGTGTTGAGTCTTCATATAGACCTTGATTATATAAATTAATCGCCTCATGAACTAAATCAGTAAAAACAGAAGGTTGGTAAGTAATAATTTCTGATCTTCCTTTATCTAAAACAAAGATATTCTGATACTTATCTACTTGTATACCTGATGGTGTTTGAATTAAACCCAACACGTTTGAGGTGCTTTTGACAACATCAAAACCAAATAAGAGATTACCATTAGGATCGTATTCCACAATTAAACCATCATCATATATAGCATAAACATAGCCCAAGTCATTAACACTTAAATCGACGATATTATTTTCTTCATTATAGTTTGTTGTGGTTAAAATATTATTACCATTTACATCTAATTTTTTTAAAGCCTCTGTTGTATTTGGAGTTGAGGTATAAACTAATGATTTATTATTGATTGTAATATTTGTTGGTGAAGGTGGAATATTAGATGCATATACACCAGGTTTAACAAAAACCTCCGCAATTCTATCAATCAATGACTTATCAGATAAATTGACACCAAAATAACCCAAGAAAGAACCATCATAATTAAGTTGAATAACTCCACTGGTTGAACCATCGCCAATTATATATATATTTTCTCCACTGCCTACCGCTACTTTCATAGGAATATAAGGTGAATTTTGACCAAATAAAGGTTCACTAGGACGATCAAAGGTTGTAATTAAAATACCATCTAAATCATACTTATAGACCAGTTTATTTTCTTTATCTGCAACATATAAATAATCTTCTTCAGAAACAAAGACTCCAGTTGGTTGGGCTAAATCTCCCAGACCTATCACCTTTACTAGATTGCCATCATAATCCAAAACCGCAACTCTTGAATTACCAGTATCAGCGATATATACTAATTCATCTTTTATATATATATCTTCTGGATTCATTAACATTACATTTCTATTTAATACTCCAACAGGAGTATAAGCGGTTTGAGTGAAAGTTAGATTCCCTTCGTAATCAACCGTATAAGTTTCATATGGGTATTCATTTTGATAAAAATCACTTTTTGCATTTACAACTGGAAGATAAAACATTAAGGTTAAGTTTATAATTATTAATAAGATAATTTGTATTTTTTTCATCATAATCGCCTACTTAATCCCTGAATTAGCCATAGTATCCATAACTTTACTTTGCATTACTAAGAAAATTATAAAGTTAGGTACAAACATAATTAAAGAAGCTGCCGCAGCCATTCCCTGACCAGCTACGCCATTCGTTCCCGCAGTTAAAGTATTCATGTAAAAAGCAAATGTCTTCAAATTATCACTATTAATATAAATAGTGGATGTATCCGCACTATTCCAAACAGACTGGAAAGAAAGAATCATAATAGTTGCAATTGCGGGTTTTATCAAAGGTAGAATTACTTTCATATATATCTGAAACTCAGATGCTCCATCAATCCTTGCTGCATCAATTACTTCATCAGGAATCTGATCAATAAACTGCTTAACCAAAAACAAACCTACAGGAATTGCTAAATATGGTAAAACATGGACAAAGAAATTATCGACCAAACCTAATTTTTCAACAATTAAATACCTTGGAATCATCACCGCAATTCCCACAAACATCAAAGCAATTGTATTAATTTCATTCATAAATTTTTTGCCTTTAAAATTAAGCTTAGAAAGAGCATACCCAGCCATTGTTGAAATTAATACCGAGAAAAATAACACTAATATCATCACAATAATTGAATTAAATAGATATCTACTCATTGGAATTCCTGAAGCTCCAGTTACTGAAAAGAGCCTCACAAAATTACTAAGAGTAAATCTTTGAACAAAAAATCTTGGTGGATAAAAGAACAACTCTTCAAGAGGTTTAAAAGCTACATTAAAAATGTAAATTAATGGTAGAGTCATAAACATTACTACTGGTGAAAGAATTAATAAATACTTAATCTGACTTTTATCGAACCTAGATGGGTTAATTTTGGTTCCTAAAAATTTAGATTTTGATTTAGCCATTAGTCTCTACTCCCAAACAGTTTATAAGCAAAACGACTAATTAAGTAAATAAATAGCAACAGAACAACAGAGAGTGCCGCGGCATAACCCATCTCATATTTAAAAAAGCCGTAGTACTCAATATGATTAACTATTAATTGACCAGCATATTGAGGTGTCGGATTAGAACCTGATAAAGCGACACCTATTCCTGCCGAAGCAAAAGTTCCAACTATTGCCATTACAGCGCCAAATAACATTTGAGGTTTTATTGAAGGAATAGTAATATATATGATTTCTTGAAACTTATTTTTAATTCCATCAATATATCCTGCTTCATACAATTCTTTATTAACATTTAAAATCCCTGCCAACATCGCCAAAAATCCAACACCCATAGAAGACCATAAAGTCACAATAACCATTATCGTCAACAAAAACTCTTGTGATTGTAAAAACACAATTGGTTCAACAATCAAACCTAGTCTTAATAAAACAGAATTAAGATAACCGGCACTATCACCAGCAAAAATGATGCGCCATAAAACCGCCATCGTAATTCCTCCAGTTAAAGAAGGTGAATAGATAATTAAAGCAAGAACAGTTCTTACCTTTGGTGTTAACTGTGCAAGAAGCCAAGCTAACATGAAAGATAAAATATAACTACCAGGACCAACAATAATTGCATATTTAAGTGTATTAGCTAATACCTTTTGCATAAATATTTCATCATTAGTAAAAAGATTTATATAGTTTTCAAAGCCTACCCAAGTAGGCGGTCTAACAGTATCAAAATATGTAAAAGAAAGAACAATTGCAACAACAACAGGAATAGCAATAAAAATAGAAAACATCAAAACATAAGGGAATACAAACCCATACGCAATCCGTTGTTGTTTAATTTGAGCGTTACCATGCAAACGTTTTGATTTAATCATCATCATCACTTGCCTTCCACTCGTAAATAATCGCCTCGTCTGCAAGTTGATAAGGTTTTAAGATATTTTCATCCTTATCCATATAGCCAAATTGAGACATTTTCCTGTGTATCTCGTAATCCATTCTTATAACTGCATCATTAAGCAAGATCCTCATGTTTTCTCTATTTAAAACAACAGCGTTCCATATATTAGAAATTTCTAATTCAACTTGATAAGAACCCGGAACCTTAGGTAATTCTCTTAAATGAGTCCATTGTTCTAAGATAATATCTATATCTTCTTCATTGATATTAAGAGCAGAAAATGCTTCAATATTACCCGAATTCCATAAATATTCAGGCCCTAATGTAGATAATAATAGATCTTGGAATCTTATTTGTGTTTCTGTACTGGACCACCATTTTAAATATTCCCAAGACTCTTCTTTCTTTTCAATATTTTTAAAAATCATATTAGCTGTCAAAGCTCCTGGTGCGGATCTATCAATTGATTCATCTTGTCTCATGACTCCTGGTAAGAGAGAAATTGACCATAAGCCTTTTATATCAGTTGCGGCATTTATAAGCGTTGTATACATCCCAAAATCTGCTACACCAATCGGAGATTTTCCTAATCGAAAATCATTATAAAAAGATGTAACTGTAGTATCAACCGAATATATCGTATATAGTTCGGTCATAATTTCAAGAGCCTTAATTGATTCAGAATTTTCTAAATCAACATTGAACCCACTTTCATCATAAACATCTGAACCATACTGAAATAAAAATGGTAAAGTTGAATCAAATGACTTTAAAGCAGTTGCGCTTGAAAGTGGCAAATAAAAATTTAATCCATAACGTTTTAATATTGGCATGATTTCTTTTACCTCATCCCAAGTATCGGGCACAGGAATATCAAGAGTTTCTAAGATATCATGGCGGTAATATAATACATAAAAATTTTCTGTATCAGGCAACCCATAGAGTCCATTATCATAAATTAGTGGAATCAAAGATTGATTGTTATAATAATCTAAAACTTCTACAAAGTCTTCATCTTCAATAAACTCAGTTAAATCAAGAATTGCACCTCTCATTCCTAAATCATAAGGTAACCAAGAAGCAACTCCCATCGCAACATCTGGATTTGTTCCAGCAGAATTAGCTAAGATAAGTTTTCCTTCCGAGGCCATAACTGATACTTGGACTTTTATACCTGTATCCTTAGTAAATTCATCATCAGACATTTTTTGAATTAAATCTGTATATCGCTTTGGACGATTAACCCAAACAACTAATTCATCATCTTCAGGATTTACTTGATACCTTTCATCAAAAAATGATAAAAAGAATCTTTTAATACTAACCCAGAATCGTACTATAAAATTAGCGTTAGCTTTTTCTAATTCTACATCGGTATGAACATAGAACTTATCAATATCTAAAGGACTGTTTAATAATAGAGAAACTGCACTTCTTAAAGTTGAAGCAATTGATTCTTGAGAAGTTGATAATAAATTAATATTTTTAGGAATGTCATTTGGATCTTCAATTAAAACTTTGAGATTTCTAATTGCTATCTTAATCATTGAAGCCGATTCAGATAATTTATCAGAATCAGTTAAATCATTAAGATTATCATATATATTTTGTAATACTATAGCAGCTGCTTTAAGTTCATTCACAACATTAGGCAAATAATCAGATATTTCCCAATCTCTATCTTCATCTAACTGATTACCAGTTAATTTTTTTATATCTAGAGATAACTCATTAACATATTCTAAAATATCTTCAATCTCGTAATATGCATCTTGAAAAGGGCTTAAATTAACACATAAAGATATCTCATTAACTCCGGATTCTAAATATATTAAATATGGATTTTCACCATCTCCAACAGTTACATTTTGCCAACCCGTATCATATTCAAATTTAATATTTGTAGCCTCTGCAAACGGAATTTTTCCATTAACCTTTAGAGTCCTAAAAACAGCGGCGTTAACATTATTGCTTTGTTTAACCTTAAAGGTAAGATAATAATAACCTGCTCTTTCAGTTTCAACATTATAAGCTAATGTTTCTCTTTGGCTATTATAAGAAGCGCCATCAATTGTATTTAGTTTCAAGTATTTTACAGAAAAAGGTGTTACGCCAACAGTTCTAGAAACACCAGCTTGAATATTTGAAGCATTTTTATAATCTGGTATCTCTGCTTCGGTTTCAATAATGACTTCTTCATTTAACAAAGAAG
This sequence comes from Candidatus Izemoplasma sp., assembly GCA_021736305.1. GTDB lineage: Bacteria > Bacillota_I > Bacilli_A > Izemoplasmatales > Hujiaoplasmataceae > Hujiaoplasma. The sequence goes on along the minus strand of JAIPGD010000029.1, from coordinate 8,383 downwards.
CTCCTTCGCTATATTCTTGATAAGTTAAATATTCACTTCTACCTGATATATAAATATCACCAACAAGCATCTCGCCTTTTATTAAAGTTAAAGAAATTTCTTGATGCCCTGTTTCTAGATAGAAAGCTAAAGGTTTTAAGAAAAGTCCCATTGGGTCATAAAAATCCTGATATATCCATTTTTTTTCTTGAATTTGTTCACCAAAAAAATCATTACCGTATCGGTCCTCACTGAAACCATCTACTTGTGACCATTGTTTATAAATAATAACTTGAGCCGCTTCATCATAAGGTAACTTATCATTAATTTTTACAGACATTTCCATGTCTAAGTAATCATCGCTTAATGAGTAAAAGTCGAATGCTAGTTGATACAATCCCTCTGTAAAAATGTTTACTGAAAAACTAATTGTATCACCAACTTCAATTTTTACTACATCTTGTCCATAATCAAATGCATTATTCTCATTTACCAACAAACCTCCAATAAGATCTTCTGGTTGGATTGTTTTTTTGATGGGTGAAGTATCAGGAAGATTTAAATTTTCCCATTTTTTTAACGTTTGACGATAATCACCATCAAAAATCTCAGGTTCAAATTCACTTTGACCCGAGTCATAAGCATAAACCGGATGGGTAGATAAAGGTACTAACGCTATCAAAATAATACAAAGTAATAATAGAAATCTTTTCGCCATTACATTAATACTCCTTTATAAGTATTTATATAAGATTACGTAATTTTGCCTTTTATTCTCCAATTCCTAATCTTTCATTAACTGCATTTTTAGCTTTAGTTAATTCTTCATTAGCTATATCATTCCAAGAGTCTTTAACATCAGCATAATTAACCTGACCACTCCGTACTAAATCAAATATATCTCCAACTGTTCTTTCAGCATCAAAATCAGCCGTCCATCTTGCCTTAATATATCCAGGGACATACTTATTAGGTTCAATAACAAAACTACTATGTCCTACTACTTTTCTAAATTCGACAAAAGTCGGATAAATATCAAAAAAGGCATCTAGTAAGTCTTCGTTAGGTTGTAGAGGTGTCATATTAAGTGGTTCAATATCGTCAACTGTAGTAGATAATTCAATTCTTTTTAAATAGCCATCTGAACCAAAACTCATCCATTTAGCTAATAAATAAGCTGCTTCAGGATTCGCAGTTGTGCTAGATACACAAAGCAAATCAAGTATAACTGGAATTTGATGTCCTGCAGTAGTACCAGGAGTACCAATAAAATCAACATCAAAACCTAAATCAGTCATAGAACCAATTATCGGCGTGTAATTAAAGAACGCAGCCAATTGATTTGATTCCCAAGTATTAGGTGTACCAAATGCTGCCATTTGTTCTTCTGGAGTTAAAGCATCATAAATCAAAGATTTATTTTGCATCAAAGTTGTATAAAGACTTAAAGTATCTTCAAACTCTTGTGAATCAAGGTGTAGAACACTACCATCATAAGTATACCAACCTAATTCATCATTAAGTTGAGCAGGATACCATTCTAACATTCTATCAATTCCAACAACCCCAGCAATACCAGTGCCATTAGTTACATTTTGATTAGCTATATCAGAAACTTTATCTAAGAATGTTGGGAAAGTATCTTCAAAAACAGGAACATCCCCGTTTTGTTCTTCAAATAAAGTGGTATTAATATAGTAACCAAAGTAATAAACAGCATAAGGGAGAGCCATTAATTTACCCCCAAAATTAGCTGCTTCTCTTAAATCTTCAGAGATATTCATAAATTCAGGATCATCATAAGCGATATCTGACATATCTCTTGACCAAACATTCATAATTGTTGTTTCAACTGAATCTGTAAAATAAACATCTGGTAAAGTTCCTCTAGCAGCTCTCGCTCCTAAAAACTCATTCCAATCTTGGGCTATCTCAGAAGTTCCTGATGGATCAGTTACCATAGGGCGTTCAATAATCTCAACAGTAATCCAAGGATATTCTTCTTCAAACGCGTCTAACATTAATCTTTCAAGATTAACATCATCAACCGCACCTAAATTCCAGGCAGCGTAAGTTATTGTAACTGGATCAGGTTGTTCTGTTGTTTGGTATGTACCTGTTGATGTATCATTACCACTAGTAGTAGTGGTTGTGTTTGAAGTTGTTAAATTAGTAGTTTCACAACCTACAAAAGCAAGTCCAAACAACATAAATACTAATAAACTCAATATTTTTTTCATCTCTATCATCTTTCCTCTCTTATCTTTTTATCTTAACACTAATATGATGTGTTAAACCATCTTGATAATCAGGTATCACATTTCCCTTGAGTTTTTTTCCATCAAGGGTAATGGTTTCTTCATCACTTCTAGTAATATCAAAAACATATGTAGCATTTCTAAATTTTCGTTTATAAGTAAGTTTATTCCATGCGATTGGTATTTGCGGATTGACAACTAGACCTTCAAAACTAGCTTTAACACCAATAATATCTTGAACAGCTACTCGATGTAACCATTGAGCAGAACCCGTATACCAACTCCAACCCCCTCGGCCATAAAATGGAGATAAAGGGCCATCTGAATTACCACAAGTAACATAAGGTTCAGCTAAATAACGATCTGGATCTTTTGTTCTATTTGGCGGACAAATACCTTGGTAAGCCTCATAGGCTAATTCCGGATAACCAGCTTTAGCAAAAGCTGTTACTGCCCAAGTTGCTGCATGAGTATATACACCGCCATTTTCTCTCAAACCAGGCGCATATCTAGTCACATACCCAATATTTTTAGTTGGTTTAGTAAAAGCTGGATAATTAAGTATAGTTCCAAATTCTTTTAGCAAGTGTTTCTTAATAGAAGAAATCACTACTTCTTTCTTGAATTCAGGAATAATTTCTGATATTATTGCCCAAGCATTTGGCATTAAGAATATTTTTCCTTCTTCACTATCTTTAGAACCAATTTTATCGCCATCATCATTTGTTGCTTGGAGATACCATTCTCCATCCCAACCAAATTTTTCAAAAGTATCTTTTATCTTAACAGCATGTTTTAAACATTTATTACTGAATTCTTCATCTTTTTGATGTTTTGCAATAGTAGAAAACTGATTTAAAATTAAATATAGGAAAGAAGACATCCAAAATGACTCACCCTTCATTTTATGTCCTACTGCATTTAACCCATCATTCCAATCATGACTTCCCATCAAAGGAACACCTCTTTTAGAATAACGTGTCAAAGCTTTTTCAATTGCTTTCTTTGAATGTTCATATATTGATTCGCTTGGTCCATTTAAAAAAGGAACTTCTTCTAGAAGAAAATCATAATCTAAAGTTTCTTCTAAATAATAATATAAGATTAAAGGCATCCATAATAAATCATCGCTACAATTACTTCTTGGCCCCCAACCTTGGTAAGTCACAAACCAGTGATAAACATCTCCTTCAATGAATTGGTGCTTTGCATGAAGTCTTAATTGTTCTTTTGTTAATTCTGGTTTAGCTTCAAGAAAAATCAAAGAATCCTGTAATTGATCTCTAAAACCATAACCACCACTAGTCTGATAATAAGCAGCTTTCCCCCATAACCTACAACTTATAGCTTGATATTTTGAAAAAGTATTTGTCATTAAATTAAAAGACTCATCTGGTGTATTTACTTCATCCCCGTTTAATAATTCATCCCAAAAAACTTTTAACTCTCTGAACGCAACATCACTTGCTTTTTCATTAGTATATTTTTTAATCAAAGCATCAACATCTTCATGTTCTTGATTAATATTATTAATTTCATTCTTTCCAATACTAGCGGCTCCAATTGTAAAGATAATTCTTTTAGACTCTCCACTTTTTAATTTGGTTTCAGTTTGTAGTGCAGCTGCTGCATCTCCATATCTACCAACATTTTTATCTAGTTTTTCTTGTCTTAAAGCCTTAGGGTTAGCTTCATTATTATACATCCCAATAAAACTTTCCTTATCAGTATCATAAGACTTCACAGGTTCACTACATGCATGAAATCCAACAAAATCCCAATCAACATTATTGCTCAATCCATCCTTATCAGGAAATCCCCAATGATATTTCCTTAATTTGATTGCTCGATTATCTTCATCATAAGTTGTATCCATAAAAAGTTTATTGAATTCTCTATGTTCATCAGGGTGAATACTTGCTTCCCATTCAAAATAAGAAGTTAAATCCAATCTTCTTTCTTTATCACTTTCATTTATTATTGAAATATCAATAATTTCTAAAGGCTGACCCGGTACAACGAAAATTTTCATTTTTGTCCGAACACCTTTATGTTTGAACTCAAAGACAGAATAACCTATCCCGTGCCTTACTGAAAAATCTTCATAACTAGCTTTCATCGGCATATAAGTTAAAGACCAAATATCCTTACTATCAAGGTCTCTTAAATAGAAATATTTACCCCAATTATCTTTGATAATATCTTGGTATAACCTTGTAATTCGGTTTTGTGCTGCATTACCTCGCCAAGAACAACCGCCACCTGTTTGAGAAATCATTAAAGAATATTCTCCATTAGAAATAACATTTATCCATGGTTTTGGTGTTAAAGGATTTTTTATAATATATTCTTTTCCATCATCTGAAAAATATCCGTACTTGTTTTTTAACATATATACCCTCCAATTTTATTGAAACGTTTCGATAACTATAATAATAAATTATATCACTTAGCAAATACATATGCAAGCGTTTACATAGAAATATATGTAATTAATTGCCTTAAGTTAAAGTACCTTAGGTCTTTTAGTATGAATCTCTTATTTTAAGTTCTCCTTGTTCTTTGTGAACATCAGTTTTATGTTTCTTTAAAAGCGATAACATTGTAACTGCAATTTTTCGTCCCCATTCAAATCTGTTAATCCGAACCGAAGATAATTTTGGTATACAGTAACTAGCTAACTCGATATCATCAAAACCTGAAACACCAATATCATTAGGGATATTATATCCGGATTCTTGTAAAACCTCCATAATGCCAATTGCCATTTCATCATTTGAACAAACAATCATCTCAGGTATTTGATTAGTTTTTATTAATTTTTTTGCTATTTTAGAACCTGATTGCTTCGTAAAATTGCCAACATATTCATCAGATATATTCAAATCATGTTTTTTTAAAGCATCCAAAAAACCTTTAAAACGATATTCATTATCATGTGTCTTTTTAACCCCATGGCAATAAGCGATTTTTTGATAACCCTTGCTAATAACATCTTCTGTTAAACGATACATCGCATCATAATTATCAATTGTCATATCAACTATATCCGTATCATGCACTTTTCGATCTAATATTATTATTGGTTTTAGAATTTTAGAGATTTGAATAAGGGTTTGGTTACTGATATTTATGTCAGATATAATAGTACCATCTGCCATTCGTTCTTTCAGAAGATTATCCGTTGAAGATCCAGTAGATACAATCATCGTATAACCGTGTTTAGTTAATTCTTGATGTATCCCATCTAGTAACTCATGATATACAGGTCCTCCAAAATCAGAAATTGCTACTAGTACAGTGTTAGAATTTCTCTTTTTAAGATTTCTAGCAGCTGCCAATGGCAAATAGCCAATATCATCGGCTATTTTTCTAATTCTAGATGCTGTGACCTCAGGGATTCTTTTATCATCATTTAGGGCATAAGAAACTGTCGAAATCGAACAGCCTGCAATTTTCGCTACATCTTTAATATTAACCAAGTTTATCGCCTCACTTTAAAGCCAAGTTTTTCAATAGCTTTTTTTATATATGGATGTGACATATATAATCTATGTATAGTGCCATGTAAATAATTATCTATCATTACACCAGTGATTCCTTTATTTATTCCCACATATTCATTAGCAATCCATAATTTTCCATTAACATATGTTAAACCATCATAGAATCCATAAACCCCAAAAGATTCAGGATAATTTTTAATTAAATGCTCAGCAACTCTACTCGCCTCTTCACCAACAAAAGGAATTGAACCTAGAGCTCCTGATGGAGGTAAAACTCCATATACATGTTTTTCATTAGGCTTTAAATCATTCGGCTTGATAATTTGGTTTTGATAACCTTTAGGTGTTAAACAAGCAGTTAATCCCCAAGCGTTTTCCCCTAAAATGGGATAGATTGCTTTCTTATCAAGACAATATGCTTTATTTGCTTTAGTTGCTATTACCGAATTATTAAACCAATCAAAACCATAAGGGTCTAATAAATTTTTAAAATCACACCAAGCATGAGAATATTGATAAGTAAACAAAGCGTTTGTTGGACAATAAACATATTCGAACTCTTTATATCTTCCAAGTTTTCTTTCGAATCCATTATATAATCTCCTAGCTGTTTCTTGATTAATATCATCTTTACCTGCAGCTAAAAAATACAATGACAGTTGTTCTGCATACATATGCCACTGATAAATCCAAGGGTCTTTGCTTTTCCCGCGAAAGTCTCCATTTTCATGCGGATTATATGCCATTCTAAAAACTAATTTATTATTATACTCCTTAATAAATGGTTTATAATTAACTCTCTCTATCAACTGTTTAAACAAATTATGAAGTTCCTCATCATCAAAAAACGCATCACATACAATAGCTCCGTTCAGTAAAAGCACAGTATCGATTGTTGAATATTCACTTTTCTTATAAGGTGTCCCATCTTCTATATTACAAAAGTGGACATAAAAACCATGAATATGACTGATATGTTTTAAAAAAGTATTGAAAGTTCCTTTAACTATTCTTAAAGCTTCATGTTTTGAAATATAGCCGTTTTTAACCCCAATAACATACATTGATAATCCAAAGCCGACCGCAGCAATTGAAGCCCGGTTAGGTTGTTTTGAATCATCACTAATTAATCCAAAACCAGTAGAACCTTCATCTAGGTTAGCTTGTTTATAGAAATATAAAAAACTATGATATAATTCTTTATTTAAAATGTCAGTACTCATCATTTTCTCCCACTATAATATAAAAATTTACTCTAAATCATTAACTTGTTTCATCATCTGTAATCAATACATTTACTTGTTCTACAATTTATACAAATAATTTAATAATATATAAATTAAATCTAATCATTTTTTTTACATCCATCTTAACATCATTGAAACGTTTCACTTATTAATATTCTACATTATTAAAATTAAAAAAACAAGAAGCGATATAAAAATTTATCAATTAAAAAAAATTTATCTTAGAAAAACTCAATTTTCTTATTTTTATGTAAAAAAAGATTACTCTAATCTAATTAATTAGTCTAAAAATTTTTAGCTTGAATTTATATTGTAAATCTTAAAAAAGCGTTATCTATCTTACATTTAATGTTATTTAATGCTATAATATCAAAAAGTAATATAAGGAGATTTAAAAATGAGTAAACGATTACCACTTATAGTGAAATTTAAGGTCAAACAAGATAAGCTAGAGTTTGTAAAGTCTGAACTTTTAAAAATTCTTGAACCAACGAGAAATGAAGATGGTTGTATTCTTTATGAACTTCACCAAGACATTGATAACCCCTGTATATTGATGTTCTATGAAATCTGGAGAAATGAATATTCTTGGAGAAAACATGATAATAAACAACATATTATTAATTTTAAAAAAGCAATAGAAGGATCTGTAGAAAGTATCACTTTCAACAAATTAACCATATTAAACAGTTATAATAAATTTAATAAAAGTAGGTGAATTTATGAACACATTAATTGGCGAAGGCAAAACAGCAAAAGTATATTCAGATAATCAATTTGCTTATAAAGTCTATAACAAAAATTTTAATAAAAATTATATTAATTATGAAGTAAATATTCAGAATGAAATCTATACAAAAACAAAAATAAATGTCTGTAAATATGAATATAATGGTATAGATAATTTTGTAAAAATGACCCTTGTAAAAGGAATCTCTCTTGCCGATCGGATTAGAAATGAAGCATACAAAGAATGGTTAAGTGATTTAATTGAATTACAAATAAGTGTTTATCAATACAATGAATTAGATATTCCAAATGCTTACGAAATGTACGAAAAACAAATCTATAATTCTCATTTTGATAAATCATTAAGAGATAAAGCTTTAAGTATTTTAAAATCTACTAAAAGAGTTTATGTATTATGCCATTTAGACTTTCATCCAGAAAACATTCTCTATAATGGCAATCATTATATCATTATAGACTGGATGAATGCTAAACTTGCAAATCCAATAATGGATATTGCAAGAACGTATATAATCTTAAAACAATACATGAAAGATCAATCTGAAAATTATTTAAAATTGATATCTGAAAAAATGGGTTTAGAGGAAAAGGAAATTAAAGAAGTTGTTCCTTTAATGGCTTTTCTTCGTTTAAAAGAAAATGA
>JAIPGD010000028.1 GCA_021736305.1 Candidatus Izemoplasma sp. | reverse complement strand
CAATAAAAAAAGACAATAAAAAAGATGCTAGTAAGTTTATCTACTAACATCAATTATTTTGTTATTGAAATATTACAAATCATCTCTTACAAATGGCATAGACATACATCGAGGGCCACCTCTACCGCGCGATAGTTCACTAGAAGACATTTTATGTATCTTTACCCCTAATCCTTCAAGAATATCATTAGTAATATGATTTCTTTCATATACAATTACTTCTCCCGGTCTAATAACTATAGTATTTGCACCATCATTCCATTGTTCACGGTCACCAGCAACAGTATCATCGCCACCACAAGAAATTAAATCAATTTTTTTATTTAAATATTTCGATAATATTTTTTCTAATTTATCTTCAATTGGTTTAACTGAAAGTTTCTTATCTTTTGCTTTTGTAATCGCATAAGCTCTAATTGTGCTTTCTAAATTATTATGAACTAAAAATTTATCATAATCTACTTGAGTAAAAACAGTATCCAAGTGCATAAATGCTCTTTTTTTTGGGATATCAAAAGCTAAAATAGTTTCAAAATTAGTTTCATTATGGTAAAAAATATTTTTTGCTAATTTCTCAATTGCGGCTGGATGAGTTCTTTGCGAAACTCCCACAGCTAAAATCTTGTCATTTAAAACTAAAATATCTCCACCTTCAATAGTCGCGCTATTATTTCGATCATAGTATTTATCAATTCCTTTTAAACCATATTCAGGATGATAATTAAAGATATATTCGGCGTAAATAGTTTCTCGAGAACGAGTAGTTGAATACATTTTTGAAATACTTACACCTTCCCCGATAACAGCAAAAGGATCTCTAGTAAAATATAAATTCGGCATAGGATCAGTTATAAACGGATAATCTCTAATATAATCAGATAAAGTGCGTTTTGTAAAATTTGGTACTTCAGTCTTTCTTATTCCGGCCATAGTTGTTTCTACCATAGTCTTAGTTGATTCCATTTCATCTAAATATTGAAAAATAACTTTTTTTAAAGTTTCGCTTGTAACATTCGACTCATCTATAAACTGATTGATAAATTTAGTTTTAATTTCAGAATTACTATCAAGAGTTTCTTGTACTAAATCAACTAAATATATAACTTCTACACCTGCATTTCGATAAATTTCAGCAAATGCATCATGTTCTTCCCTTGCTTTATCAAGCCAAGGAATATCATCAAATAATAATTGAGTTAGCCACTTAGGTGTTAGATTTTCTAACTCTCTTCCTGGCCTATGTAATAAAACTTTCTTTAATTCGCCTATCTCAGAATTAACTTTAATTAAACTCATTTAAAATACCTCTTTCTTGTTATTTACTCCGCTGGTTCAAAACGAGCTGTAAAATGTCTTAAAATTGGTGATTCATATGTAAACTTTAATCCTTTAAGTTTTTTACCTCGTTTATAAACTTTAATCAAACAATTAGCCACATAATTTAAATGTTCAAAAGTGTATGTTCTTCTTGGTATTGTTAATCTTAAAAATTCTTTATCTGCTTGTAAATTTTCTTTAGTATCAGGATCTCTTCCAAGTAATAACGAGCCAATTTCTACCCCTCTAATTCCACCTTCAACATAAAGATCATTACATACAGCTTGTGCTGGAAATTGATCATATGGGATTTGTGGTGCAATTCTTCCGCAATCAACAAACACAGCGTGTCCGCCTGTTGGATATTGAATTGGCACACCTGCTTCTTTTAGTAAGTCACCTAAATACCTCACTTCATCAATTCTATATTTTAAATAATTTTCATCTAAAGCTTCCTCTAGTCCTACAGCTAAAGCTTCCATATCTCTTCCAGCTAACCCGCCATAAGTTGGAAATCCTTCCATAGGAATAATTCTAATTTGTGCTTTCTTAAATAATTCTTCATCATCTTTAATAGCAATTAAACCACCTATATTAACTAATCCATCTTTCTTTGCGCTCATTAAAAAGATATCAGCTAACGCAAAGGTTTCTAAAGCAATTGCACGAATAGATTTACTATCATAACCTTTCTCTCTTTGTTTAATAAAGAAACTATTTTCTGCATATCTAGCTCCATCAATAACAATAGGAATATCATTTTTCCTAGCTATTCGATTAACTGCACGCATATTTTCCAAAGAAACAGGCTGTCCTCCCGCAGAATTATTTGTAATAGTCATAATAATCGCGGCCACATTTTCTTTTTTCTTTTCTTCGATGATTTCTTCTAACTTATCCAAATCAAAATTACCTTTAAACGGATAATAATTATCCAAATCAAAACATTCTTTTGTAGCGCAATCAATTGCTCGGCCACCAGCTATTTCAACATGAGCTCTTGTTGTATCAAAATGAATATTTGATATAACATACATTCCTTCACGCTTTATTAGTTCAGGTATTATTATTTGTTCAGCACCTCTTCCTTGATGTGCTGGTAATATATATTTATAACCAGTAATGTTTTTTACGACTTTTTCTAATCGAAAAAAGCTTCTTGAACCAGCATAAGCCTCATCCCCTTGCATCATAGCTGACCATTGGAAATGACTCATAGCTCCAGTTCCTGAATCTGTTAGTAAATCGATAAAAACATCTTCGCTTTTTAATTTAAACGGATTATAACCAGCCTCTTTTAATCGATTTGCTCTTTGTTGTTTTGTTATTAGTTTGATTGGTTCAACCATTTTAATTTTAAATGGAGGTATTTGATATTTACTCATTATGTTTTCTTGTAGATATCCTACAAGACTCCCTTCTAGTGCAAATTTGTTACTTCTTAATTATACAACATTTAAGCGCTTTCGTAAACGCATATAAAAAAAGGAAAAAAGATTTCTTTTTCCTTTTAAAAGTCATTAAAATATTGCGTGATATATAAAATATGTTGATATTGTCATTGTTGAAGATAAAAAAGTTCCCCATATCAAATCAACAATTGTAACAGTTATTGGCCAATCTTTTAATGTTGCTAAATTAGTTAAATCATAAGTTGCATATGCCATAAAACCAAAAATGGCCCCAGCCAATAATGCTTGAGTTAAATTCTTATCAATAACACCTTGATAAATAAAGAATACAACTCCTACAATAAACAATAGATAAAAAATACCAGCTGCTATAAAATTAGGTTCTTCAGCCATTAAATGTCCAATATTATTTTTGTAAAAATTCTTAGCAACTAACCCTAACCAAATTGCATCAATAACTATAAACACAATAAAAGCTATTAAATACATCTTCATAAAATTACTAAATTCCATTTTCCTTCTCCTCTTTTATCCGATTCATTTTCTCCACATATTTTTCTATGTTAAATTTACGTTTTAATCCATTGCTATTCATATATCTTAACTTACCAAATATATCTCTTTCAAACCACGCTCTATCATGTTTTCCAAAACACCATGCAACGCCAGTATAACCATTAGGTGTTAATCCATCATAAAAATAATAATTATTTAATTCTAGTGCTATATGAAAAGCATCTTTATATGAATTAGTCCATTCGATAATTTTTTTACACCAATACATTCGCATATATGAATGCATTCTACCTAAATATATCATTTCCATCATTGCTGCATTAAAATATTCATCATGGGTATTAAAGTTAATCATATCATCTTTTGTATAGATATATTCGCGTTTATCCTCTATGTGGTTTTCCATTGTTTTATAAGCCCAATCATCAGTCATATAATTAAAATTATCATAATTTTGGTTATAATAAACATAATTATAAGCTAACTCTCTTCTAACCACTAACTCTTCTATAAAATTATTAAAATTTTCGCTTGAGTCTGGTTTTAAATAATCATAAATTGTAACCGGTGAGATAAAACCATATTTTAAATACGGACTTAATCCTGAAGTATAATCATTACTCGGATCATTATGCTCATCATAAGCCTTCAACTTATTGTCTTTAAAATCCTTTAATACCGCAAATGCTTTTTCTTCGGCTGTGGTCTTGATTTCATCTGTAAGTACTTGCTTTTTAAAATCAGGAAGTTTACTCATTATTTTTTTTCTAATTGTTCTTGCAGAATACTCTTCTTTATCGCTAGCAATTCTAATTGGAACAAAAACATTGCTTTCAACTTCTTTTAGTGAGTTATCATTCTTATAAGCAAGTTTTTTTATTTTTAATAAAAATTCAAAATCAAACTTAAGGTAAGCTTTATCTATATAAATAGAATTTACATTATCCAATACTATATCTAAATCAACATCTCTTTTAACAAGATTTACTTCTTTAGCGAATTTTAACAATTTTTCCTTCAAATCAATTATCATATCATAGAAATAATCAAGATTTCTTTTGTTCAATTCATATGGTTCAACAATATATATAAAAAAATCAAAATTATTTTTTTTGGCATAGTTATAACTGAAGTAAAGTGAATAATTATTATTGATTCTAAATGCTTTAGTCATAAAATAAATCACTTTTCTTTTATCATTCACAGAATCAATAACAGTAAAAATTCTTCTATCCATTATCTTTTAGGAAACCAAGGAATAAAAGCATTTGTTGCTTTTTCATATTCATCCCAGCCTTCATTTTTGCGCATTTTTTTCTCTAACATTGGAACTCCACTAACAAATCTTAGTAATAGCGTTATAACAATTGGTGAGATTATTAATGCAAAAGGCAATTTTAAACTGATTGCGTAAATAAATATACCCCACCATAATAAACTCTCACCAAAGTAATTTGGATGACGAGTATATTTCCATAAACCTTGTGTCATTAATTTCTGTGTTTTATTTTTGTTTGCAATATGATTTTTTAATTGTTTATCACCGATAACTTCAAATAAATAGCCTATTATCCAAATGATTATCCCTAAAATCAAAGCGACTAAATAAGGTTCAGTAGTTGCTTCTACCATATTGATGTAGAATACACCAATACCGACGATATACATAAAAATACCTTGTAAAATGAAAATCTGGAAGAACGCTCTTATAACGACCCATTTTCCCCATTCTTCTCGCCACTTCTTATAGCGAAAATCTTCTTCTTGATAAACATTGCGTTTTAATATGTGATAGAAAAGTCTTAATCCCCAAAAACTAACCATGACATTAACGATAATCTTTTCTAAAGTTAAAACACTCATATCTCCAATAAAAAAGAGAGCCCAAGCAACTAACACAAAACCTAATCCCCAGCCAATATCTACAATACTATTATTTTTTATAATAGTTGCGACAATAAAGAAAATAACAAAATAACCTAAGATTATAAATAATGCTTCTTCAATAAATAAATCTGCAAAACTAAAATCGAACATTAAACCACCCCTATTTTCTTATATACCCAATTGCTACAGTACCTTTACCACTATGAATTGCTGTAGCGCTTGAAACTTCACTTGTATACTCTGGTTCTTTACCAATTATTTCAGTAAAAATTTCTTTATATTCTTCTAACAATTCTGGATTCAAACAATGAATTAAACTATATGAATCAATTTCATTTTTTTCCATATCTTTTTTTACATACTTAACTATTTTTTTAGTAATTCCTTTTTGCGATAAAGCAAAACCAAAAGCCGAACCCTTGCCTTTACTATCTAAAGTCATAATCGGTCTAATTTTAAAGAACATTCCTATTTTACCAATCACTTTAGGTAACCGTCCACTCATAGTTGCGTATTTAAAAGTTTCTAAACATACAAGAATCTCTGTTTTTGTTTTCATCTCTTCGATATTTTCTGCAATTTCTTCTGCACTTAATCCATCATTAAGCATATCAACAGCTTTTTTTACTAACAAACCTTGAGCCCCACTATTATTATAAGAATCAATTACAAAAATATTCTTGCCTTTTTCAATCAACTTATCTGTTTCTATTTTAACAGCTTTATAAGTCGCACTTAGTTTATCAGCGACTAAAATAACTACAACATTTTTATAATTAAGTAATAATTTGGAAAATAAATCATTAATATATTTAATAGTTGGAGTTGATGTTGTTGGATATTCTTTTGAATTTTCAATCATATCGAACAATATTTCATTATTTATAGTTAACTTATCATAATAAGTCACATCATCAATAGTTATATTAATCGGTATATTAGCAACATCATTTTCTAATAAGAAATCTTGATCAATATCTGCAATAGAATCAGTGACGATAACAGTATCTTTTTTACTTTTCTTAAAAGCAATATCTTGAATCATATCATCAACTTTTTGAGAGATAATCTTTCCATATGATGTTAATGCTTGAAAAACTAATTCAGGATTATCGGTGTGGATATGAATCCTAAACATATGATTACCCATAACTACAACTAAACTATCACCGAAAGGTTTTAAACTTTCCATTATTTCTGTTTCTTTTGCATCTTTATATTCAACTAAACCTTCTGTACAATAGCGATAGGTTATCAATTCATCAAAATCATGAGTATAATCAATATCTAGTTCCTCAAAATCAATTTGCTCTATTTCTTCGTCATTAAAATAACTATTAATTCCCTTTAGAAACAAAACAAATCCCAAAGCTCCGCTATCAACTACATTGTTTTTCTTTAAAACTTCTAATTGTTCTTTAGTTTTTTCTAAAGATAACTCAGCTTTTTTAAAAGCAAGCTTAAAGTATTCTTGAATACTTTTCACTTTTGACAAAATATTTTTTAAACCTTCAGCCCAATCTTTAATAACCGAAAGCATTGTTCCTTCTACAGGATTGCTTAAAGATGAATATATATGTTTAACGCTATTTAAAGCCATTTCCGTAAACTCATCAATTGATACTCTCGCTTTATTTATCGATGCAAGTCTCATACCATTAACAAACTGCGCAAAAATAATTCCACTATTTCCTCTGGCTCCTACTAAAGCTGAATCACTAATTGATTCTAAAGTTTCGTGAAAAGATTCACTTATCTTTGACTCTCTAGAAATTGTTTGCATAGTATGAACTAAATTGTTTCCAGTATCTCCATCAGGTACGGGAAATACATTAATATCATTTAATAGTTTTCGCTCTTGAATCACAAAATTCGTTCCATAATTAAACATTTGATATAAATCTTTACCATTTATATGTTCCATTAGTCACCTCTAAAATGTTATTTTTTATGGTTGCATTATACCATAAACGATAGTTCATTAAAACGAATATACATTAAAATAAATTTTTTAAAACAAATCCAATGTAATATAACAAATACTATGCTAAAATATAAATAAATATAATATAGGAGGTTTTTATGGAAGAAAATATTTTTGAAAAGTTAAAAATGTTTAACATTAAGATGGGTATATTACATCTTGTTCAAGGAATTGTAATGCTAATCTTAGCATTTACCGTAATTGATGCAGCTGGTCTATATGCCCCAACCATTACCGTATCGTTCTTAGAATACAATGTTGCAACAGAAAGTTTAGAATTAGGAAGTAAAGATTTATTTGGCTTACCATTTGCAGTTTTAGTTGCTTGTTTCTTATTTATTTCAGCTATCGCTCATGCAATTATCTCTATTCCTAAAAAAACTAATAACATCTATAATGAAGATTTAAAAAAAGGTATTAATAGATTCCGTTGGTATGAATATTCATTAAGTTCATCAATAATGATTGTGTTAATCGCAACTTTGTTTGGTGTATATGATATTTCAACTTTATTACTAATTTTCTTTATTAACGCTTCAATGAATTTATTTGGTCTATTAATGGAAAAAATGAATTCTGGGAAAGAGAAAAAAGATGTCGACTGGTTACCTTTTATTTTTGGTTCTGTCGCAGGAATAATTCCTTGGGTTGTTATATTAATTCAAATGGCATCTACTCCAGCAATTGACCAAGTTCCTGGATTCGTTTGGGCAATCGTTATTGTATACTTTATTACTTTCAACACTTTCCCAGTAAATATGATCTTGCAATACTTTGGTATTGGTAAATGGAAAGATTACTTTTATGGAGAAAGAGTATATATCATTTTAAGTTTAGTCGCAAAAACTTTACTAGCTTGGTTAGTTTTCTTTGGGACAATGCAACCATAAAAATAATCAAAATTTAAAGAAAAGGAATGATTTTTTCATTCCTTTTTTATATGTCTAATGCTAATTCTTTAATTTTTATAATTTGTTCTCGAGAACCAACAACAATCAATCGGTCGCCTACATTAAGTAATTCATCTGCTTTAGGATTAAAAATAATTTTCTCTTCTTCTCTTCTAATAGCCAAGACTATTAATCCAACTTTATTAGAAATATCTGCTTCTCTAAGTTTCTTGCCCGCTAAATCAGAATCTTTTCTTACAGAAACTTCTTCCATATTAATAGACATATTTTTAGCATCGATAATATTATCAACAAATAATTGAACTTGAGGCGATATCATTAATTGCGCCATCTTCTTTCCACCTATTTCATCAGGTGAAACAACTTTATTAGCACCAGCAAGAATTAATTTTCTTTCTGATGATTTATCATGGAATCTTGAAATAATATGTAAATCTTTATTTAATTGTCTTGAAGTTAACACAATAAATACATTTTCTGCATCTGTAGCTAGGGTCGTTATTAAACCTTTAGCCTTTTCAATCTGCGCTTTTTGTAATATTTCTTCTTTATTTGCATCTCCTAGTATATATAAAACACCCAAATCATCTAAATCTTTAACTTTTTCTGGATCATTTTCAATCACAACAAAGTCAACATGTCTCTTATTAAAATGTTTAACAACATTTATTCCTGTTTCACCCATTCCACATATAATATAATGATCTGTTAACTCACTGATTACTTTCTCCATCTTTTTTATCCTCCAATACTCTCTAACATCACCTTCACTAAAGAAGTTAATGATACCTTTAAGCAAAAAGCCAAACATTCCGACACTAATAATTATAAAAACAATTGTAAACCACTTAGCTGTATTATTCATAACAGTAACTTCTTTATAACCTACTGTAGATATAGTAATAATTGTCATATATAAGGCATCTAAAAAACTTACATCTAATATAATTGAATAACCAATAGCAGCTGAAACTAATATAATTAACATTAATCCCAGCCATAAAAATACTTGTTTAAGCTTCATAGTTTTCCCCCATAATTATAACTATATTATAACATTCATTTATTTTAATTAGAATAGTTATTAAATAAAGTCATAGAAAATCAATGATTTTATAATTCTTTTGTGTAAATATACATTCTTTTTTCTTGATCTTTTGGTTTCACTTTTTTAAACCCAAAATTTTCAAACAAGTTAATAGCTATGTTATTTTTTTCATATGATACTAAAGATATTGTTTCTGCTTTACCAAAAGGCTTTGTCTTAACATAATCTATAATTTGACTTAAAGCTTCTTTACCATAACCATTTTCTTGATAAATTTTATCAATAATTAATGCATCTATCATATAAGAATTTGAATCTAAACAATAAGGCTTTACATCTATAGGTACATAAACAATCTTTGTAAACCCAATTAGATTTTCTCCATTATAAATAGCCAGACTAACATCCGGATAGTTTTCCTTTAAATTGACATATGACTGAGCCATAAATACTGACACAGTTTTCAAAAAATCCTTTTGAGAACTTTTTGGCGATATTTCAATAACATCCCAAAAGTTATCCCAATCAATCGATTTTAATTCAATCATAGTTTATTCACCAATAATTTTAACCAAAACTCGTTTTCTTCTTTTTCCATCGAACTCTCCATAAAAGATTTGTTCCCAAGGACCAAAATCTAGTTTTCCGTTTGTTATTGCACAAACTACTTCTCTCCCCATAATTGTTCGCTTTAAATGTGCATCAGCGTTATCTTCAAAAGTGTTGTGATAATATTGACTATAAGGTTTTTCTGGAGCTAACCGCTCCAAAAATCTCTCAAAATCTTTATGCAATCCACTTTCATCATCATTAATAAAAACACTTGCAGTAATATGCATAGCGTTAACCAATACAAAACCTTCCTTTATTTTACTTTCAAAAATGCATTCTTCAACTTTTCTTGTAATATTAATTAAATCTCTTCTATGTTTGGTTTCAAACCATAGTTCTTTTCGATAATAATTCATTCGTTGAGCCCCCTTATATATAAAATATAATTAATCCTTCTTAAGTATTTTTATTATATCATAATATTTAATAACAAAAAAAGGCTAGTAACTAGCCTTTATGGTTTATATCGATTTTTATATAAATTTTTTGCTAAATCGGTATGTTTTTTAATAAACTCAGTTTTAGCTTCTGTATAATTATCTCTATGATTTTTGTATTTATTAGCTAAAGTTTGTTTAAGTTTTCCATATTCATATGCAACTTCGGAAAAATTTTGTAAATAGTCTTTAAAATATAATTCATTATGATCATTTAAAATCTTTATCATATTGTCTTGGCATAGAAAGCTCCTCTCTTCATTATTATCTTATCATGAATTTCTCTATGTTTAACATGTCCTATTTAAATACTAACATCACATACTTATTTTAATCATTAAGAACACTAAATTACTTCAAAAAATATTTCATAAATTTTTTATCAAACTCAACATTTAAATCTTTATCTTCTATCTTATCATAAATACTCTTCCCAATTACTTTAAAATCCTTAAAGTAATTCGAAAAAATCAATAATTTTGGATTTCTTCAGTAAATTATAAGTTCGTAAAAGTTTTCTTTAACTCTATTTTTGTGATATCCTCAAATCTAAGTTCTATTTTTCCGAACTCTCCAAAGCCTGGATAACGAACAACCTTTTCTTCGCTTATACCAATATAAGCTTTAAATTGTAATATTGACAATATAAACATTACAATAATTATCAAATATGAAGCATAGTACTCATTTTTGTTGCCTATATTACTTATATATAGGTGCAGACATAATGAAATAATTATTAAAAATAAATATAGTAAAACAAAATATTTCTTCTGGAGTTTATATTTTTTCATTTATGATTTTGCTTTCATTCTATATCTAGTCAATAATGAATTGATTCTGATACATAGTTGGCTAGAAACATACCACTAAAGATTATACTTGCTCCTACAATTGCGCCAGGTAATGCACCTGTCGTTAAACTAGCTCCTATCAAAACTACTCCTAAATATGAAGTTCCTACTACTATTGCTGTGTCAAAAAGTATTACACATATTTCTTGCGTTTTGTTGAGCAGATAGTGATTTTGAGATCATTCCTTTATTTACATAGCTAGGTTTATCTGTTGATCTAGCTTTTTTTGACTTTTTTGCATTAAATACATAATCTCTAATTCTAGAATATGTATTTGATATCGATATTTCGAAATAACTAATAGCTTTATTTGTATTATAAAAATCATTCATAATTTCAAGTATTACCACTGTAGCTACAACTGTAACAACTGAAACTATTACAAACTCCAATAGTGTAAGTCCAACTAAAAAACCTAATGCTACAGCAAACTCTCCGCTTATGTCTGCATACATCACTGGATTGTTTGCACAATATGCATACATATTATGTGTTTGTAAATTACCAACTTTTCCTAGTAATCCATCTGCATTTATAAATCTAGTAATTTCAGGATTATAATATCTTGATTGTAAGTAATAAAATGCAGTTTCTTCATCATATATATAGCTTCTGTATCTTAGTGAATTATAAGCACCTATTAAACTAGCTAAAGAACCGCTTATACTTACTATATTTCCATAGGCATCATATTCATAATGTACAACTTCATCCCCATAAGCCGTTAACAAGTGAGTTACATCACCTTGTATATTAGTTACAACAATGTAGTCATATTTATAACCAGTACTATTAATGTGTGTTAATCCAATGAATGAACCATCAATATCATATGAATAAACCAATGTATACATTAAATCCCATTCTGAATTCACTACATCATATTGAGATTTAACTTCAGAAATTAATTGTGAACCAGATAATTTGTATTCATACTTAAACATACCAGTTGAATCATCAATTATCTTTTGGATTCTTATGCCTTGGTCATTATAAGTATAATCAACTTCAGCAATTACTGCAAGGGATGAATTATATACTTTTATATTTACTAGTTGTCTTCCTTCCCAGTCCAATTCGGCTTTTGTATAAATAGTATCCTTATATTTAAAATTTGTAATCTGTGTTGGATTTCCTTGATTATCATAGGTTACTTGACTTGTTGTTGTAACACTATCTTTTAATATCGTATAACTTTCTAATTGATCTCTCCAATCACTATCATAACCATATGAAACATATTCTTCAGGTTCAGCATACCCAGAAACTGCATTTCCCACTCTTATAACTATTCTAAATCTAACCGTATAGAAAAATCCATCAGTTGCTTCATAATAGTTATAATAATAACCTTAAAGTGGAGTTTGATTTTTATTAATGCTATAAATATCATCATAATAATATAGTTATAAAACAGTTAATAATAATAATGGAAATATTTATGGACTTTCCATTTAAAACTTAAGTATATAAAAAAATAACACCACTCCTTTAGCATGGTGTTATTTCTCTTTCATGTATTCTTATAATTCATATTATATATAATATATTATAATTAATCTACAGCGTATATGTCATATTTATTATTAAACTTTGTGAAATAAACAATATTTTTAAGATTATTGTTTATAAATCATTAAACAAACAGAGTCTATTCTATAAATTCTGCATTCTTACAGAGTTGCTACCAATATACGGATTTCTGAATATAAAAAAAGCCATCCTTAGATGGCTATATATCGTCCTCGATGGTGGTTCGGAGCAGGGTCGAACTGCCGACACATGGATTTTCAATCCAAAATTGCAACTAGTACATCAAATTAAGATTTACATCTGAACATTTCATTTTAGTTAATTTTCGTGAAATTTGATAGGCTTTTTAATGAATTTTTTTATAGAAAATATAACTCTAAACATGAATCACTATGACTTTTCAATCGGAGTTACCTCATATTGAGCACAAAAACTATTTAATCAATATAGCGATTAAAACAATGTGTACAAAAAATTCAAAGAAAGAATTTTTTACTCAATATGACAATCTCCTTTACATAGATACATAAATCTATTTTTCTTCATCATCGTTATTTAAAAATAATGGTGGAGTCACAAAAGGATTTTGACCATGTGACGAAGTTATCTCAGAAATTAACTGAGATGTTCTAGAAATAATATTTAAAAATAATCTATTTTTATTGTTCTTTAACATATCATCGAAATCTATTTTATCAAAATCATAATCTAAACATTCTTTTTTAAAAGTATATACTGCTCCAAAAGATACAACTAAATTAAATAATTCTTCAGGTTCATGCTTGATTTCTCTTGTAAATACAACTTGTAATTGAGTGTTATTATTTATAAATGTTGAATCTAATTTATCAATCACTTTTCTTTTCACATTGTTAGGATTAGTATCCAACGTTATTAATTTATAAGTTACATTATTTAAATAAAGTGATCCTTGTTTTTCAAAATATTCGTTAAAATTTTTCATATTATAATTCCATCCTCCTTTTTAATGTATAAAACAGGTTTGGCTTGCGCTACCTGGCCCTTCTTTTTGTTCCGATAAGAGTGTTTTCCAGTCTTGAGTAGACATTTTATAATCTAACGAAAACAACGGCAACGAATTATTAATACTTGTTTTAATTTGCTCGACTAATTCGTATGGTTTATAATTAATAAAATATCTTATTGACTCCTCTACAACAGCATTTAAAGATTTTTCGTTAACAAAAGCATATTGAGATAGTTTTTTATGCAATTCTGAATCAATTCGGACATTAAAAGTACCTTTATAAGCTTTATCAGGTTCGATATTTTTCTCTTTGCAAAATTCAAGATAATCATCAACGGCTTCATGAAATTTATCCATTATTGAATCTGTATTATTGCTCTCAAAATAAATTAAATCATTAATATCTTCAATAACACCTGTTAACATACCAATTTCACTATCATATACAATTTTCGTATAATAACCCTTGTACGATAAAATATTTCCTTTTCCCACTTTAAATATCTCCTTTATTTTTTAAATGTTTAACTACTCTTTTAATCCATCCTATTGAAACGGGTTTATTACCATGTGGTCTGTCTCCACTAATTTTATCACTATCAGATGTTCTATAAAATGTTACTCTAGAACCAGATGTTTTTCCTTTATTGTATTCCTCATATCCTAATGATTCTAGAATTCTTTTAAATTCATTGTATCTTAAATCATTTGGAATAGTTAATAATTTTTCTATTAATTTGTCTGTTTTGCTCATATTTGAAAGAGCCTCCCCTGACATTGCAACTAAAACATAGTTACATTTTATCATATGTGTTAAATTAAAGCAATTAATTTTTTATTTTCATTGAAAACAATCACAAAATACATATATTAGATTATTTACAATGTATGTCAAAAGACAATAAACAAAAAAACCATCCTAAGATGGCTGTATTTCATTCTCTGTAGTGGTGCAGGGCGGGACCCGACCGTCGATACATGGATTTTCAGTCCAAAATTGTAGATCCAATAATAGATTCCACTACAAGCATATTAATGTTATCGAAACTTTGAAATATACGGTGATGTCTGCACACACCACTGGAGTAAAGTAAACATACATATACAACACATCTAGAAGAAAACTAACAAATATTTTTTTGTTTTTAACTAAATTGTGAAGAAAAGTAATCATTAATAAGTTCTTTAAAATCATCAATCATCTCTTGCCATGCAATACTATAATAGCCTTCGATATTTTCGCTGTCGTCATAATGCCCTACAAATATACTTTCGTTATCATTTTCGCCTGTAACTGTTATTATAGTAAAACCTCTATCAATATATGTGATTCTAATACCTTTTCCACAAGGAAAATCTAATACTTCCTCTAATTTACTTGAAAGACCTCCGATTTCAGATAGTTCCACTAAAAACTGATCTATATCTTTTGTCTCAAGAGTTTCAATTATTTCAAGGTTTGAACTATCAAAAACATGTTTTTCTGTAGAACTATTCTCTGCTGAAACATTATATCGAATCAATTCTATTTTTTCTACTTCCGTTTCCTTCCTTATATGATCGTGATATAAATAGTATTCATAATCACAAGCTGATAAAAATAAACTACAAGAAAGTACGAATAATAATATTATACTTTTTTTCATTTTTACCATCTTAATTCTCCTTATATAATAGATTTAGGTTATTAAAGGGAACCTATAAACCGATAATGTTATAATATATTTGTTAATGATCGTAGACTATTTTGTTCTCTCCTTACAGCCTTTAGGACTGGTACAGAAAGGAAATAGCTACGTTCTTTTATCTTAATGGTAATGAGTTGGTCACAGCGTTAAAACGACTGGTTATAAACAATAAGGTTACATATGATATTTGAACGTAGTGCTACGCTATGATTGTTAAACACTTTTAAAGGAGTTGATTATCATATGATTTTTGTCGGTATCGACGTTGCTTCAACCAAACATGATGTATTCATCATGAATCATCATGGTGAGATTTTATCTCATGGAGTTTCATTTGGGAATACTTTATCCGAATATAAAAAACTCCAATATACCATACTGAGTATAATGGAGTCCTCTCAAGATCTAAAAGTGCGTATAGGTCTTGAGTCCACCGGACTGTATCATCTCAATATTATGAACTACTTAACCGCCCAAGGTTTTCAAGTTCAAGAGATTAATCCATTATTAACCAGTATGACTTCTAAGTCAAAATCTTTAAGAAAGACTAAGACCGATCAAATTGATGCCAAAGCCATCTGTATGTTCTTATTTCAGAACCAACTAGACTTCAAGCCCTATACACCTAAATTATACAACAATGAGGCTTTAAAGTCATTAGCTAGGTACCGTTTTTCACTTGTTAAAGAAATGTCAAAGATGAAAGTTAAGCTTTATACGCTTGTTGCGAGATCATTTCCTGAATTTCTAGGCTTCTTTTCTTCATTACATATCAAGACATCCTATGCTATTCTTTACAAGTACGCCATTCCTTCTGTGATTGCTTCAACTCGTATTGATGGCCTTTCTAACTTTTTATGTCAGTCATCTAAGGGACGATTTAAATTAGGTAAAGCCATGAAATTAAAAGAACTAGCCAAAGATACCATCGGTGATAAGTCTTCTTTTTATGCAATCCAAATTAAATCTATTGTAGAGATGATTTGGTCTTATCAATCACAAATTACCACGATTGAATCAAAAATCAAATCAATTATTGATGAATATTTTCCATTCATTTTAACAGTCCCTGGTCTTAGTTACACGACAGCTGCGGTTATTATTGGTGAAATTGGTGATGTTCACCGTTTTAAATCCTTCGATTCATTACTCGCTTTTTCTGGAATGGATCCCATCGTTTATCAATCAGGAAATTACGATGCTTCTAATACACGACCTTCTAAACGTGGTTCTCACTATCTTAGATGGGCGATTCATCAAGTCGCTATGCAAATTGTGAGGCGTGATGCTAAATTTGCCTTATATTATCATAAGAAAATTGATAAAGATAAGAAGCATTATTTTGTTGCTTTAGGTCATGTTGGTAAAAAAGTCTTAAGAGTTCTCTACTCAATAATAAAATATAGGTTAGTTTATATCGCACAATAATATATCCTTATATACAATTCACGAGATTCTTTCTCGTTTTTTGTCA
>JAIPGD010000027.1 GCA_021736305.1 Candidatus Izemoplasma sp. | reverse complement strand
CAGACGCTAAAACTCCTAAAGTAATAAACATATGTAACTCCTATCTATCGATTGTATTTCTTTTCTATGTTCGATTTAACTAAATTATCAATTTCATAAATTTGTTCTAAACTTGGATTGTCAATTTTTTTATGTGAATCCAAGGCAGTTCTAATTATTTTTTCTATTTCCAAAAATTGGATTTTACCATTTAAAAACAAACTCACTGCTATTTCATTTGCAGCATTTAAAACCGTTCTCATTGATCCACCTACTTTAAATGCTTCAATAGCATAATTTAAACATGGATACCGTTGATAATCCATTTTAGAAAAACTAAGACTATTTAAATCAGTAATTTCTATTTTTTTTATATCTGTACAAAATCTCTCTGGATAAAATAAAGCATAACTGATAGGTAAGTGCATATCTGGTTTAGACAAATGGGCTAAATAGGACCCGTCATTAAATTCAACCATCGAATGGACAATACTTTCTTTATGGATAACAGTATCAACCTTTTCTATGTCAATATCAAATAAATAACACGCCTCAATGATTTCAAACCCTTTATTCATCATTGTTGCTGAATCAATAGTAATCTTTTTCCCCATAGACCAGTTTGGATGATCAAGTGCATCTTCAATATTAACAGTTTCTAATTCTTTGCGATTTAATTCGCGAAAAGCACCACCACTAGCCGTAATAATTAGACGTTTAATAGTATTTTTGTCCTTTTTATCCAACAACTGCCATAAAGCATTATGTTCAGAATCAATTGGATAGAGATTAAATTTATATAGCTTTTTTAAATCATTAATCAAATGTCCTCCGACAACAAGCGTTTCTTTATTAGCGAGTAAAATATCTCTTTCTATTTTAATCGCAGATAGAGTCGGATCTAACCCAACCATCCCAACTAAAGCATTTACTAAATATGCGCTTTTATCTTCTTTATTATAAGATGCTAATTTATTTAAACCTTCTCGACCATAAACTGCCTTAATATCAGGAAATCTTTGTTTAAAATTCGAATAATCTGTTTTATCTTTTAAAGCAACCATCTCTGGTTTAAACTGAGTCGCGATTTCAATTATTCGTGTATAATTATTATACCCAGAAAATGCAACTAAATTAAACTTATTCGGATTTTTTTTAATTATATCTAAGGTTTGCTGGCCGATTGAACCAGTCGCACCTAATAAATAAATATTCTTCTTCATTTAAAACACCATAATGATCATCATTAAGAACACCGCAGCAAATAAAGCTGAATCAAACCGATCTAAAACTCCACCATGTCCCGGAAATATATTTGAGTAATCTTTAATTCCTACTTCTCTTTTGAATTTCGAAGCAATTAAATCTCCACTTTGAGCGATAATCGAAATGGCAATAGAAATAATAATTATTACAACAACACTATAATCAAAGACTTCAAAAAAATAGGCAAACAAGAAACCACTAAGCGCTCCAAATATTAATCCTGATAGAGCACCTTCAATACTTTTTTTAGGTGAAATTTTCGGTGCTAATTTATGAGCTCCGTATTTAATACCTAAGAAATAAGCAAATGTATCTGTCATTATCGTTATTGTTAATAAAAATAATATCAACAGCAAATCAATTTGTCGCAAAAAAGCAAGAGCTATAAAACCTATACTTGAATAAAGAATAGTCAAAAAGGCCATTGCTAAATCTTCTTTATTAAAATCTTTTAACAAGATATATAACATTAAATAGCCAATTGTTAAAAAGAAAAGGAAAATAAAAATAAACTGATATAATGCTATCTCAAAAAAGATTATACTTCCTAAAGTAAATAAAAAAGTGAATAAAATAGGAATGTAATGAAACCAGTGTTTTTCTTTATTGTATCTGTTTAAGCGAATAGAAAATTCATAAGCTGCAACAGTTGCTAGTAAAACACAAACTCCAGAAAACAAAAACGCGTAATCACCTTCGCCAACTAAAATAATGCCCCCAAGAATAACAATCAAGAAAAAGGCTGTAATGATTCTTTTTTTCATGATTTAATTCCTCCAAATCTTCTATTTCTTTTTGTATATTCAACTAAAGCTTTTTCTAATGATTTTTTGGAAAAAGCTGGCCAATAAGTTTTACAAAAGTAAAGTTCAGCATAGGCAGCCTGCCAAAGCAAGAAATTAGATAGTCTTATTTCTCCACTCGGACGAATAAGTAAATCTAATTCTGGTAAATCTTTAGTATATAATCTTTTATCAATCTCTTCAGAAGTAATATCATCGATTGATAATTTCTGTGATTTTACTTCTTGAGCAATTTCTTTTACAGCCTGAATTATTTCGGATTTAGAACCATAATCGAAACATATATTTAATATAAGACCTTCACGATCTTTTGTATTTTTAGTAATTCTCTCTAAAATATCCAAGTTTTCTTGACTTAAATGTGTTTTTCTGCCAGAAAACATAACTTTTATATCATACTTCTTGAAATCATCTTTAAATTTTTTTTCAAATTCACCTGGTAATTTCATTAAATAATCCACTTCAGATTTAGGTCTTTTCCAATTTTCAGTAGAAAATGCATAAACGGATAAAGCCTTAATTCCATAATCAGATGCGGCAATAGCGATTTTTCTAATATTTTCAACGCCTTTTTGATGGCCGTATGTTCTTGGCATTCCACGTTTTTTAGCCCATCTTCCATTGCCATCTAATATAATGGCAATATGATTTGGTATCTTAAGTTCTTGTTTTCTTTTCTTAAACATAATCCACCTTTTCTTTCATAAAGATTATACTATATTTTAAGTGATTATTCTATGAATTTTGTTTATAAACAAATCCGAAAAAAAACAGGGAAAATTTGTCCCTGCTTGTAAACAACTTATACATGCATTATATCTGTTTCTTTCTCTTTAGCTAGTTGATCAATTTTATCAGTATATTTGTTAGTTAATTCCTGTACTTCGTCTTCGTAATACCTTAAATCGTCCTCGCTGATTTCAGAAGCCTTTTCCATTTTTTTGTAATGACTTATTGCTTCTCTGCGAATATTTCTAATTGATACTTTACTCTCTTCAGCCATTTTATGAATTTCCTTAGCTGAACTTTTACGATTTTCTTCTGTCATTGGTGGTAATGATAATCTAACACCGACACCATCATTTGATGGCGTAACGCCTAAATTTGCTGCAAAAATTGCTTTTTCAATATCTCCGACTTGATTTTTATCATATGGTTTAATATAAATTTGTGTCGCTTCCGGAACCGAAATTGTTGCAATCTGACTAATTGGTGTTTCAACACCATAATAATCAACCTTTACTCTTTCTAACATTTTTGGGTTCGCTCTTCCACTTCTTACAGATGAAAATTCTTTAATCAAAGCATCAATAGTTTGTTTCATCCTTTTTTCAGTTTCTTTTAAAATAGTTTCTGGCATTTAAATCACTCCTTATCATTTTTAATCAAAGTTCCAATATTTTTACCAAGTATAGCATTTTTAATATTACCTGGTTTATTCATATCAAAAACATATATATCAATATTATTATCATGACATAAAGCAGCTGCTGTAGAGTCCATAACATTTAAACTATGATTTAATATCTCCTTATGAGTTATATTAGCATATTTTTTTGCTTTTTCAAATTCACGAGGATCTTTATCATAAACTCCATCAGTTCCATTTTTAGCCATATAGATGATTGATGCCCCTAATTCCGCTGCTCTTAGCGCAGCTGTTGTATCAGTAGAGAAATAAGGATTTCCAGTGCCTCCGCCAAAAATAACAATTCGATCTTTATTTAGATGAGAAAGTGCTTTTCTGCGAATATAAGGTTCTGCAACTTCAGGAATGTTTATTGATGTCATAACTCGAGTTTTAATCCCTAATGCTTCTAATGAACTTTGAAGAGCAAGTGCATTCACAATTGTTCCAATCATCCCCATATAATCGGCACTTGAACGGTCAATGCCCATTTGATCCGCAAGCTTTCCACGGAATATATTTCCGCCACCAACAATAATTCCTACTTGAGCATTATCTAAATCATATGCATCTTTAATTTCTTTTGCGACCTCTTTAACTTTTTTAGGATCAATACCAATTCCGGTTTCTCCTGCCAAAGCTTCACCACTCAATTTAATCATAATCCGTTTCTTAGACATAAATACCTCCTTAAAATCGTGCAAAAAAAGGACAAAAAATGTCCTTTATTTTAGCTTGATTGTTTTCTAACTTCTTCAGCGAAGTTTTCTTCTTTTTTCTCAATACCTTCACCAACAGCCAAACGTTTAAATAAAGCGATTGATGCGCCTTGAGATTTAAGATAATTCTTAACTGTTTCATCAGGATTTTTAACATAAGGTTGACTTAATAAGCATATTTCTTTAAAATACTTATTCAAACGTCCAATAACCATTTTTGCAATAATGTTTTCTGGTTTTGGTTTATCTGATTCAGCATTTTCATTTAAGGCTTGCTTAGTAAGTACTTCTTTTTCATGTTCTATAAAATCATCAGCAATATCATCTCTTGAAATATATTTAGGACTGCTAGCAGCAATATGCATTGCAATATTTCTCGCCATTTCTTCATCACCGTTGTTTAAAACAACTAATGAGGCAATACTACCTCCCATATGAATATAACTACCAAAAACTTGATCGGTAGTTTTTTTAATCAAATCATATCTTCTAAAAGTTATTTTTTCACCTATAGTAGCTGTTTGTTCAAGAAGTAAATCTTTTAAAGGTTTTCCATCAACTTCTATTTCTAACGCTGATTCTGTATCGGCTTTGTCACTAGCAATTAAAGCATCACTAATCTTTTTAACTAAGGCTTTAAAATTATCATTTTTAGCTACAAAATCAGTTTCACAGTTTAATTCAAAGATTATTGCTTTATTATCTAATGTTTTAACTTCAGCAATACCCTCAGCTGCAATTCTTGATGCCTTTTTTTCAGCTTTAGAGATACCTTTTTCTCTTAACCAGTCAACAGCTTTATCTAAATCGCCATCATTTTGTACTAATGCTTTTTTACAATCCATTAAACCAGCACCAGTTTTATCGCGTAATTCTTTTACTAATTTAGCACTAATTGCCATTGTTATTCCTCCAATTCATTTTTCTTTAAAAAGGGAGCCTTAGCCCCCTAATTGATATTAAAGTGCTGTTTTAATTAATTCAATTAATTCAGCTTTTCTTAATTTTGAGTAATTATGTAAATCATGTTCTTTTGCCATTTCTCTTAACTCTACAACTGTATGAGACTCTAATTCTTTTTGAAGTTTTTTATCACTGTCTTTTACTTGCTCTTTAGCAGCAACTTTTTTAGGCTCTGCTTTTTTAGGTTCTGCTTTTTCAGTTTTAGGTTTAACTTCTTTTTTAGTCTCAGCTTTTTTAGCTTCTGGCTTAGCTACTTTTTTAGGTTCAGCTTTTTTTACCTCAGGTTTAGTTGCTTTTTTAGCTGGTTTTGTTTCTTTTGGTTCATTAGAAACTTTTACAACAACAGGTTTAGATTCCTTTTTAGCTTCCTTCTTTTTAGGCTCAACTTTTTTTGTTTCTTGCTTTTTAGGTTCAGCTTGAGCTTCTTTTTTAGGTTCTGCTTTTTTAGCTTCAGGTTGTTTTTCAGTTTCTTTATCTTCTGCTTGTTGTTTTTGCGCGTTTTTAGCTTCTACAACTGCATCAGCCATAACATTAGTAATTAAACTAATTGATCTTAAAGCATCATCATTGGCTGGAATAATATAATCTATGTCATTAGGATCACAGTTTGTATCAATTATACCGAACACTGGGATATCTAATATTCTCGCTTCTAAGATTGCGTTTCTTTCTTTCTTAGGATCAATAATAAACAAAGCATCTGGTACTTTTCTCATGTTTTTAATTCCACCTAAGAATTTTTCTAAACGAGCCATGTCTTTTCTTAAGCCCACAACCTCTTTCTTAGGTAATACATCAAATGTGCCATCTGTTTCCATTTTGTAAAGATCATGAAGTTTTTTTATTGAACGTTTAATTGTTTTAAAGTTAGTTAACGTTCCCCCTAACCATCTTTGGTTCACATAGAACTGTTCAGAGCGTATTGCAGCATCTTTAATTGGTTCTTGCGCTTGTTTCTTAGTACCAACAAACAAAACCCTTCCTCCGTCAGCGACGATATCAAATAAAGCTTTGTAGGCTACATCGATAAATTTAGTTGTTTGTTGTAAATCAATAATATGGATACCATTTCTTGATGTAAAGATGTATCTTTCCATTTTCGGATTCCATCTTCTTGTTTGGTGTCCAAAGTGTACCCCTGCTTCTAACAGGCTTTTCATTGTAACAATTCCCATTTTTTTAATTCCTCCTTTTGATTTTATACCTCCACCTAGTCATCGCTATTGCCACCATTTGGCTCAAGGCAATTTGCTCATAGATGTGCGTATTTTAATGGCTAAATTATTCTATCAAATTTTCACTAATAAATCAAGTGATATTTATCAGTATTACTTATTAATCGGTCGATCCAAATCCACCTAATCTTTTTATCATTGTATTATCTTTATCAATTTTTAAATATTTAATGAAAATACCTTGAGCAATCCGCTCATTCTTTTTTATTGAAACTGGCTCATCGCCAAAGTTATAAAGAATTAAACTAATTTCTCCTTCGTTATCAGGATTATTATAATAATCAGAATCAATAATTCCGACACTATTAATTTTCATTAAATGTTTCTTGAATCCTAAGGAACTACGTGGATAAACCTGTAAGACTTCGTCATCTTGCATATACGCTTTTATTCCTGTTGGAATAAATTCAACTTTTTTAGGTTGAATGGTTATATCAACTCTTGAAGCCATATCATATCCAGCACTCCCCTTGGTTTTGCGAACAGGGAGTTTTAATCCATCATCTTTATATTTAGATATAAGTTCAAAACCACGTTGTTTTATCATAGATGCCCAGCTCCTGTTTCTTTAATTTGTTTTTGTAATTCTTTTTCAGCTTTTGCAAGTTCAATTGTACGTTCACGATTTTCTTTTATCCGGTCTTCTCTTATCTTTTGTAAATTTTTCATTGCTTTCTCTTTGGATTTACCAATATAAGCATCTTGGGCAATTACACGAATTTCATTATTATGATTTTCTACGATACCATTAATAACCACAACAAAATAAACACGTTCTTCTTGTGTCATTTTAATATATCCAGTGTCAATAGTTGAAACTATTGGTATATGATCTGGAAGAATCTGATAATCGCCATTGTTAGAACTTGACACAATAATGGAACTGACAGTTTCTTTATACAATTCTCCATCAGGCGTTACAACTGAAATTTGCATAAGTTACCTACTCTTTCATTTTTTTTGCTTTTATAATTGCATCTTCTATACTTCCTACAAGTCTGAAAGCATCTTCAGGTAAATCATCATATTTTCCGCTTAATAATTCTTTAAACCCTTTTACAGTATCTTCAACTTTTACAAAACTTCCTTTTTGGCCAGTAAATTGTTCAGCAACATGAAAATTTTGTGATAAGAACAAACGAATACGACGAGCCCGATGAACCACTAGTTTATCCTCTTCACTTAGTTCATCCATTCCTAAAATTGCAATAATATCTAATAAATCATTGTAGCGTTGCAAAGTTGATTGAACTTCTCTAGCAATATTATAATGTTCTTCACCAACTATTTCTGGAGTTAGCGCTCTTGAAGTTGAAGCTAAAGGATCAACTGCAGGATAAATACCCTCTTCCGATATTTTTCTAGAAAGGTTGGTTGTTGCATCAAGATGAGTAAAAGTTGTTGCTGGAGCGGGGTCAGTATAATCATCCGCAGGAACATATACTGCTTGAATTGAAGTAATTGAACCAAGTTTGGTTGAAGTGATTCTTTCTTGTAAAAGTCCCATATCAGTTGCTAAAGTTGGTTGATAACCAACAGCTGAAGGCATGCGACCAAGTAAAGCAGAAACTTCTGAACCAGCTTGAGTAAATCTAAAGATATTATCTATAAACAATAAAACGTCTTGTTTTTCTTCATCACGAAAATATTCGGCCATTGTTAACCCTGAAAGGCCAACACGCATTCTTGCACCTGGCGGTTCATTCATTTGTCCAAAGACCATAGCAGTCTTATCAATAACTCCCGACTCTTTCATTTCGAAGTATAAATCATTACCTTCTCTAGTTCTTTCTCCAACACCAGCAAAAACAGATATTCCACCATGCTCTAAGGCTACATTATTAATCAATTCTTGGATTAGCACGGTTTTACCAACGCCAGCTCCACCAAATAAGCCGATTTTACCACCTTTAATATAAGGTGCTAATAAATCAACTACTTTTATTCCAGTTTCTAATATTTCAGTTTCGGCACTTAGTTCATCTAAATCTGGGGCTGGTCTATGGATTGGTGAATATGAAAAATCACCTTCAAGTGGCCTTCCATCAATTGTTTCTCCAAGTACATTAAACATGCGTCCAAGAGTAATTTTCCCAACCGGAACTGATATAGGCTTTCCTGTATCTTTGACTTCCATCCCTCTAACTAATCCATCAGTTGAATCCATAGCGATGGTACGAATTATTTTATCTCCTAAAAATAATGAAACTTCTAAAGTTAAATCAATAGCGATTCCATGATTTTCTTTTTCCGGAACTTTAATGGTTAAAGCGTTGTTGATGCTTGGCATTTCCTCTGTAAACATAACATCTACAACGGGTCCCATTACCTGCACTACTTTTCCTGTGTTTGCCATATATTCCTCCTAATTATTTACTGCGTTTGCGCCACCAATAATATCGGTTAGCTCAATAGTAATTTGCGCTTGTCGAGCACGATTATAAATTAAATTCTGTTTTTTAATAACATCATTTGCGTTATCGGTAGCATTTTTCATTGCAGTCATCCGTGAAGCATGTTCACTTGTTTTCGCATCTAAAATAATGCCATAAAGCGTATTCTCCAAATA
Source organism: Candidatus Izemoplasma sp. (assembly GCA_021736305.1). Taxonomy (GTDB): domain Bacteria; phylum Bacillota_I; class Bacilli_A; order Izemoplasmatales; family Hujiaoplasmataceae; genus Hujiaoplasma. The sequence continues at coordinate 8,304 of JAIPGD010000027.1, read as the reverse complement.
AATCGGCAACAATTGATCAATCACATCATCAGTTGATGGTTCAAAAACATAATTAGAAACCATCACATTCGATTTTATAAGATTAGTAATTGGTAATAATATTTGTTCAGTAACATTTTGATTTAATGTATTGATATAATCTGTATAAACAATTACGATTTTATCAACACCTTTATTTAAATATAACTTTATAAATGCCCGAGACATTGCTTGAAAATCAATAAATTTTATTTCATCACGAGAATTAATAACTTCTTTATTTAACAACTTATAGCCTTTCTTTTGACAGTATCTATAAGCTTTATAGCCTATTGTCCCTACAATATATTCACCTTCATTATCGTCCAATAAGGTTTCAAAATATTTAAATATATTATTATTATATGGGCCAGCTAATCCGCGATCACTTGTTATTAAAATATATCCAGTCTTTTTTATTTCTCGTGAATCAAGTAAAGGATGTTGGGTTTCAGGATTCGAAGAAATCACTTCCTCCAATATACGTTTAACTTCAGCTTTAATTGGTTGAAAAGCACGAAATTTCTTTTCAACTTTTCTCAATTTAGACGCAGAAACCATGTTCATCGCTTTTGTAATTTGTGAAGTTTTCTTAGTTGCCTCGATACGTTTTTTTATTTTACGAAGTGAAGCCATTCTTCATGCCTCCTTTACTAGAATTGATCAGCAAAACGTTCAATTTCATTAGTCATTTCTTCCTCTTTAGGAAGGTCTTTAGATTCACGCATCTTTCTTAATAATTTATTTGCTTCTGAATCATTTAGGAAGAAACTATGTAATTCTGATTCAAAACGTTTTACATTTTCTGTTTTTAGTTGGTCAAGAAATCCGTGTGTAAGAGCATATATACTAAGAGCTTGTAATTCAAATGGCATAGGTTCATGCAAACCTTGTTTTAAAATTTCTACAGTTTTTTCTCCACGATTTAATTTAGCCTTTGTACTATCATCTAAATCTGAACCAAATTGGGTAAATGCTTCAAGTTCACGATAACTTGCTAAATCAAGTCTTAATGTACCAGAAACTTTTTTAATTGCTTTATGTTGCGCTGCGCCACCTACACGTGAAACTGATAAACCAGCATTAATTGCCGGGCGTATTCCCGAATAAAAAAGCTGTGCTTGTAAAAATATTTGGCCATCGGTAATCGATATCACATTTGTCGGAATATAAGCTGAAATATCACCTTCCTGAGTTTCAATAATAGGAAGAGCAGTAATTGAACCCGCGCCTAAAGCGTCCGAAAGTTTAGCAGCTCGTTCCAATAAACGCGAATGCAAATAAAAGACATCTCCAGGGAAAGCTTCTCGACCTGGAGGTCGTCTTAACAATAAAGAAAGTTCACGATAAGCAATTGCATGTTTAGTTAAATCATCATAAATAACTAAAACATGTTTTCCAGAAAACATAAACTCTTCGGCAATTGAAACACCTGCATATGGTGCTAGATAAGCCAAAGTTGCTGGATCAGAAGCATTAGCGGCTACGATAATTGAATAATCCATTGCATCATGTTTCTTAAGTGTTTCAAATACTTCTAAAACTGATGTCTGCTTTTGGCCAATAGCTACATAAACACAAATAACATCTTCATCCTTTTGATTAATTATAGTATCAACAGCAATTGATGTTTTTCCAGTTTGGCGGTCCCCAATAATCAACTCTCTTTGTCCACGCCCAATTGGAACTAAAGCGTCTAATACTTTAATTCCCGTTTGAAGAGGTTCATTCACAGATTGACGTTCAATAACTCCGGTAGCCTTGTTCTCGATTGGGCGAGTTTTTTTAGTTTCAATTTTTCCTAACCCATCTATGGCTTGACCTAAAGGATTTATTATTCTTCCAAATAATTCCTCGCCAACACCAACTTCAAGAATAGTACCAGTAGCTTTTACTTCATCGCCTTCTTTTATTTTGTTGGTGTCATTTAGCAATATAGCCCCAACATGATTTTTTTCTAGGTTTTGTACCATTCCATAAACATTATGAGGAAAAACAAGCAATTCTCCACTCATAGCTTTATCAATACCATAAACCAATGCAATACCGTCCCCTACTGAAATCACAGATCCAATATCATCAGTTTTTATGTCTTTTTCATACTTTTTAATTTGTTCTTTTAGTAAAGAACTAATTTCTAATGCATCTATTTTCACTTGTATACCTCATTATCCTATTAATGAAGATTTAATATCAGCTAATGTAGAATTGATAGTTTGATCAATTACTCGGCCATGATACTCAATTCGTAATCCGCCCACAATTGATTGCCGAACAACTTCATTAATAATTATTTTTTTATTTAACTTATTTTCAAAACGTTTTATTAATATATCTTTATTTTTTTTACTGAGTGAATGATCTGTGTAAACAATAATCTCAGTAATATTTTTACTATCATTCAACAAAACCTTATATGCTTCAAGAATATCATCGATTATATCAAAACGATTATTAACAATAACAGTTTTAATGAAATTCAAAAGTAATTTTTGTTGAATTACTTTATCAAAGACCTTGTGTTTTTCTAAATCATCAATCTTAGGATTCAAGAAAAATTTCGATAGATTATCATCGATAACTTCAAACAATGATTTAAACTCTTTATAAATGTCTTCTTCACTTTCTTTTTCTGAAGCAAGTGAAAAAAGAGCTATCGCATATTGCTTTGCGGTATCTGTCATAGCTCTTCACTACTTTCAATATCTTCAATCGTCAAATCTTGAAAATCTGAGGCATCAACTTTTTTTCGAATAACCTTTTCTGCCATTAAACTTGCAATTGATACAATTTCTTTTTGTAAAGTTTCTTTTGCTTTCTTTTGTTCAGATTCTATTTCTTTCTGAGCATTTGTAATAATTGTATCCGCCTCACGTTTTGCATGATTGATAATTCGAGATTCTTCATCTTTACCGCGTTGTTTTGCGTTTTCAAAATAATTTTTAGACTTTTCTCGAATCTCTTTTAATTCTTTTTCACGTGTTTTCTTAAGTTCAAAGGCCTCACTATTTGTTTTTTCTGCCTCAGTTAACTCTTTTTCCATATATGCTTTACGCTTTTCAAGAAATTCAGTTATGCGTCCCCAAAAGAATTTTTTCACAATCAAAACTAAAATTAGAGTTGCAAGAATTTGAACAATCATATCTAGCAAATTTATTCCCAACGCTTGTTCAACAACTGATTCAATTCCTGAAACTAATTTTTCAAAAAAACTCATTACCAATCGCCTCCTTGTTGTAAAAGTTAATTGTTAAACTCTTTAAATTATTTTCCAATTAAAATTAATGCAACAAGCAATCCGTAAAGACCAGTTGTTTCAGCAACAGCTTGAGTTACTAATGTTGTAACAAGAATTTTACCTTGTGCATCGGGTTGGCGACCAACTGCTTCAGCAGCTTTACCGGCAGCATAACCCTGTCCAATACCAGTACCAAGCCCAGCAATAACAGCAAAACCTGCGCCTAAATGTGCTAAACCTGAATTTGTAATCTCTGCAAATCTTAAAATTGAAATAAAAACTGTCTCAAACATATTCTTTCCTCCTATTTTATTTTAAATCTTATGCATCAATATTAGCATCCGTAGCTAATGAAATGTTAATTGTTGTTAACATCAAAAATACAAATGCTTGAATCAAACCAAAAAATATATCAAAAAAAGCGTGTAAAAATACTCCGGCTAAAATTCCAAATGTCCAATGCAACACAGAAAAAACCATTGTAGTTATAACAACTCCGCTTAATAAATTAACAAATAAACGTAATCCCATAGTAAATGGGGTTGAAACCTCACCAATCAAATTAATTGGAAATAAGAGCGGCGACATAAACTTCACTTCACCAAGTAGATTATCCATTTTTTTCCAAAAAGAAATAAATTTAAATTCTGCAATTTTAATTGCAATAAAAGTCATAACAGTAAAGGATAAAGCCACACCTAAATTAGACAATGGTGGAGTTAATCCAATCAAGGCAATAGTATTAGCGAAAGCTAAAAAAACTATTATTGTAAATAAATACGCGCCAAAAAATTTAAATTGTTTTTTATCCATATAATCAGAAATAAACCGATTAAATCCCTCAACAATCATAATACATCCAAACAAAAAACCTTTAGGTGTTTTGTTTGGATCTAATTTCTTTATTCTTAAGCCAATAATAATAAAGAAAATCGATAAAATTATAACAATGATAATAGTCGATCGAACAGCTGGTGACAATGGTTCAAATAAGGTAAAATCATTCATCTACTTTGTCCTCTCTCCTACTAGAAATTATAGCTGTTGGAACAGTAATAATAACAAATGTTAATAAACCTATTAACGTGTAAATTTCATTATATTCTTCACTTTGATAAGCGATATATAAGATTAATCCCATAAATATATATTTTACAATAAACACAAAAATTTGGAGTATCTTAATTTTATCTTGTTTGTATTCATAAGTTGATTTCATTATTTTATAACTTAATGAATTAATGAACAATGAAGAAACAGCACCTAGAACAAAACTAAGTACTATATCAAAATCAGTTGTCACTATATATAATGTGATTGAAAAAACAATAATGTACGGCCACGAAATCAAGAATGTTCTTTCAATGATATCTTTATTTTTCATCGTTATCTCCTTCATCAAATTTTAGCGCTCGCTTAATTAAATTTCTTAACCCAGCCAATACACCAAAGATAATAAGTATATAAGTCAAAATTACTTTACTATCAAATAATAATCGATCAAACCATTTTCCCAAAAAATAACCTAAAGCCATAGCAAAAAATGTCTCATAGAAAAATTGAATAACCATATTGAAGATATAAATTGCAGTTTTATTATTGTTTTTTGACATTATTTAGTGCCAAATAAACGATCGCCACAGTCTCCTAAGCCAGGTACAATATAGCCCTTTTCATTTAATTTTTCATCTATGCTAATAATATATATATCAACATCATCATGAGCCTCTTGCAGAGCTTTTATACCTTCTGGACAACCCACAAGGCCAACAAAACGAATATCTTTAGCCCCAGTTTTTTTCACTTCATCAATTGCAGCAATTGCACTATTTCCCGTAGCTAACATCGGATCAACTATCAATACTGTAGCATCAACAATTTCTTTAGGAAACTTCGCATAGTATTTAGTTGGTTTTAATGTTACTTCATCTCGATACATTCCAACATGTCCTATTTTAGCAGTAGGAATTACATTTTGAATCCCATCAACCATGCCTAATCCCGCTCTTAAAATTGGAACAATCACAACATCCTTAGCTAATATTTTAGCTTTAGTTTTTGTTATGGGAGTTTCAATTTCAATCTCTTTCGTTTGTAAATCTCTAGTAATTTCATAAGTCACTAAAGAACCAATTTCATTAACATTCTCTCTGAATGTTTTAGTATTAGTCAATCTATCTCTAACAATTGTTAATTTATGTTGAATTAAAGGATGGTCAACTACTGTCACTTTACTCATAACTTCGACTCCAATTGGCCCATTTTTTCAACACGCTTAATATGTCTAGGTTCTTGAGAATTTTCAGTTTCTAAGAAAATATCAATAAAATCCAAAACCTCTTGAATAGTATTAACTCTTGAACCAAAAGTAATTACATTTGCATGATTATGAGCTTTGGCAGACTGGGCAGTGAATTTAGTTGAAATTAAAGCTGCTCTTATTCCTTTAATTTTATTAGCTGATATCGACATACCTATGCCAGTTCCACAAATTAATATACCTAAATCACATTCTGGGTCTTGGATTACCTTTTCAGCAACTATTTTTGCATAATCTGGATAATCACTAGCTTCATCATTGTTAGGACCAAAATCTAACACTTCAATATCTTTTTCTCTTAAGTGTTTTTTGATCGAATCTTTGAATTTATAACCAGCGTGATCTGAACCTATTGCTACTCTCAAAAAAATCACTCCTTTTCTTAAAACTTTAACATTTCAATTATAGCAAACTCAAGGTTATATTACAACAAATAAAATCGCGATTTTTTCTTTGTTTTTGTAAGTTATTTTTTGATTTTTACATCGCCCTGTCTTAGTACTATTTTATTAATTGTATCATAAACCGTTGAAGGTTGATTATTTAAATTTCCACCTACTACGATATAATCAACTTTATCCTCATACACTAATGCATCCTCAAATTTAATAATAGGGGGTTCATTACTTTCGTTTAAACTTGTAACCACCATCGGCCCATGCTTTTTCAAAAGATTTAAAGCAATAGCGTTATTTGGAATCCTTACTCCTACAGTATCTTTATTGGCAGTAATTATATCAGATATATCTTCATTTTTCTTGTAAATAAGCGTTAACTTCCCGGGCCAGTACTTAGTCAAATCCTTTTCTAATTTAACGTCTCTAGAAACAATTTGTTTTACTTGCTCAAGCGAATAACAAAGCATTGCCATTGGTTTACTATAATCTCGGTTTTTAATTTCGTATATTCTCTTTACTGCCTTAATATCTTGATATTTACAACCAATACCATAAACTGTATCGGTTGGAAAAACAATAACTTTATTATCGATATTTATATTAAGATAATTATTTTTTGTTAGAATCATTGTTCTTTCCTTCAATTATTTTAAATATTTCACTTGGTTCTTTTACTATATAAGAAGCTTTAGCGTTAACTAATTCAGTCTCATCTCTAAAACCCCATAAAACGCCTATACTTGTCAAACCAGCATTAATTGCTAGTTGCATATCTGTTTTAGTGTCACCCACATAAATAATTTCACTTGATTTTACTTTTAATTTTTTAATCAACTCTCGAGCTAATGTTGGATCTGGTTTAGCCTTAACCCTATCTTGTTTGCCATAAATATAATCAAATATATCTTGGTTAAAAAAACGTTTAATTACTTCAACAGTTTGATTATGCGGTTTATTAGATAAAACATTAATTGAAATGTTATTATCTTTTAACCTATTTAGTAATTCACTAATACCTGGATATATTTTAGTATACTTATGTGATTCTTTTTTGTATATCTGATGATAATCATCTTTAATATCATCAAAACGATATTTTTCGATATTACAAGCTTCCATCAATTTTCTTATTAAATGGTCTAATCCTTTTCCGACATAATAATTATAGTTATTTTCTGGTAATTTAGTATAGCCATTTTTTTCTAAAACTTTATTACAGATATTCGCAATATCTTGAATTGTATCTAATAAAGTTCCATCTAAATCAAATATAACAGCTTTAATCATTTTGTCCCCCTAGTTCAAGTCTTTGTTGGATTAATAATGCATTTTTGACTGGTTTATAACTTTTACGATGAATCTTACAAGGCTTAAATTTCATTATATTTTCTAAGTGAATTTTAGTTGGATAACCTTTATGTTTATGAAAACCATAATTAGGATAAATTTTTGCAAACTTATCCATAATTTCATCGCGTTTTACTTTAGCTAAAATTGACGCAGCTGCGATACTAGCAGATCTCATATCACCTTTTATTAGATTACTTTGCGATACTTCTAAATCAATTGTCATAGCATCTACTAATAAATAATCAGGTTTTATTTTTAATGCTTCTATCGCTCTTTTCATCGCTAATTTAGATGCTTGATAAATATTTATTTTATCAATTTCTCTTTCATTAACATAGCCATAAGCAAAAGCAATTGCTTCTTGTTTAATTAGCTTTTCAAGTTGTTCGCGCTTCTTCTTTGAAAGCCTTTTAGAATCATCAATTCCCTCTATAATAATATTTCTGTTAAGAATACAAGCGCATGCTAAAACACCAGCTGCTAATGGACCTCTGCCCGCTTCATCCACACCACAGATATATTTATAGCCTTGTTTGTTTAACTCTTCTTCAAATTTATATAAATTGTTCGGGTTTTTCAAAACTTAAATCTCCTAAAGCACCATTTCTTAAATCATACAAAAATAAATTAAACACGCGATCATAATCAATTTCTTTTCCAGCCATAATCGCTCCACGCTTTTCACCAATTTTATCGAGTATTTCAATATCAGTTAACGAGGAAGTAACTTTCAAGTTATAACGATTTTCTAAAGCTTTTGGATAGTTTTCACGTAAAAAACTTATTCCAAACAAACATATTTCATCTAAAGGTAAAATTTCATCTTTAATCGTACCTATTAATGCTAATTTAAACGCTTGTTCTTTTGTTTCAAATTTTGGCCATAAAACTCCTGGATTATCGAATAGTAATAAATCTTTTTTAGCTTTAATAAAACTTTGAGTTTTTGTAATACCAGGAATATTACCGGTTTTAACCTT
>JAIPGD010000026.1 GCA_021736305.1 Candidatus Izemoplasma sp. | reverse complement strand
CGATGGATGATAAAATTCATAATTATTTAGTGGCAATAGGTTCTAATGATTTAGATAAAAAACAAATGCAAATTGTTGCTCAACATATCGATACTATTACAGATTATGAAAGAATCGGAGATCATTTAGAAAATATATTAGAGTTATTTTTTGAAAGAAAAGAAGATAAAATAACCCTTAATAAAGACGGAAGAAAAGAAATAACAAATTTATTTGAGTTAATCAGAAAATCTATGGAACAAGCTAAAGTTGCTTATTTTAATAATGATATTGAATCCGCAAATAATATTATCGAAAGAGAAGATGAAATTGATCGATTGGTAAAAGAATATCGTGTAAATCATATTAACCGAATAAATGATCAAAACGTTGAAGGTACAGCTTCGGGTTATTATGTTGACATTCTTTCAAACCTAGAAAGAATTGCAGATCATTTAGAAAATATTGCTCTAAATACAGTGAATGATACGTTTTCTTATCATAGTGAAATACCTAGAGAAGAATAATTAAATAACTTACTTGTAAATTTTATTAGTTTGCTATATAATATGTAAAGCGTTAAAGTAAATATTAATTTTAACCTATATTTAAAGAAATGGATGGTAATAATGACAGATAGAAAGAATATGTCAATGATGGAATTAGCATATGAAATTTTAAAAGAAAACAAGAAATCAATGACATTTATTGATTTATTTTCAGAAATTGCTAAAGAGAAAGATTTGTCAGACGAAGAAAAATCACAAATAATCTCTCAAGTATATGCTGATTTTGTTAGTTCTGGGAAATTTATATATATCGGAGAAGATGAGTGGGATATAAAAGGCCGCCAAGCTATAGACCTTTGGGATAAAGATGGTGCCTATTATGATGAATATCCTGATTACGAGGAAGAACTATCATTATATGAAGATGAAATGCTTGATGAAGAAGACGAAGAAGAAGATGAAAGCGAATATGAAAAAGATTATGATGAAAGTGATGTAGAAGACGAAGAAGATGAATTGATCGAAGACTTCGAAGATGAATTGACTGAAGAAGAAGAGGAATTGTTTAGCGAATTCGAAAATGACGAAGATTTTAAAGATGATGAAGAAGAGTTTGAAGAATTCGAAGAATTTGAAGAAGAAGATGAAGAATTCGATGATGAAGAATACAACGAATATATGGATGATTACGAAGAGATGTACGAAGACTAATAGATATGAGAGACTTTCAAAAGAAAGTCTCTTTTTTATTTTCTTATTATTATGTTTATTGTATAATAGGAGTAGTTTGATTTTAAAAAATAACAAAATTAATTATTAAGGAGTTTTAACAAGTGAAAGAAGAAAAACGTTTTAGAGAGATGATAAAGAAAATGAAAGCATATCGTTATGCTTTGAGTTTAATTGGCTGGGATTCAAATACAGAAGCACCGAGAAATGCTTTTAAACGCAGATCAACAATGACAGCTTATCTAAGTAAGGAATTATTCTTAATGCAAACAGCAAAAGATTATCAAGAGGTTGTTAATATCTTATATGAAAAATATGAAGATTTGGATGATTTATTACAAAGAGAGATAAAAAAAGCTAAAAGAGATTTAGACAAAGTTATAAATATTCCTGAAAATGAATACGTTGAGTATACAAAATTGATAAATGATACTCAAATCGTTTGGGAAGATGCAAAAGCAAATAATGACTTTGCTTCTTTTAAAGAAAATTTGGAGAAGATAGTTGAATATAATAAAAAGTTTGCTTTATATTACGATAAATTAGCTAATCCTTATGATACTTTACTAGAAGATTATGAAGAAGGGATGGCAACAAAAGAATATGATTTCTTTTTTGACAGTTTAAAAAAAGAATTAGTGCCTTTTGTTAAAGAAATTCTTAAAAAAACTAATGACAAATATGAGGAATTGAATAAAACTAGTTTTCCAAAAAGAGGACAAAAAGAGTTTTCAGAATATTTATTAGAAGTTTTTAGTTTTAACAAAAAAAGTGGATTAATTAAAGAGAGTGTACATCCTTTTACTTGGAATACTTCGCCTGAAGATGTACGTTTTACAACTAAATACATGGAAAATTATATTTTTTCAAGTATTTACTCTACTATTCATGAGCTAGGTCACGCTACTTATGAACAACAAATTTCAACAAGTTATGATGATACATTATTAAATGGCGGAACTTCAATGGGAATTCATGAGTCTCAATCAAGATTCTATGAAAATAATATTGGTAGATCTTTAGCTTTCTGGGAAACTCATTTTGATAAATTTAAAGAGATTTTTCCAGAGCAAGTAAAAGGTTATAATCCAATTGATATGTATAAGGCATGTAATAGAGTTCAAACTTCGTTAATTAGAATAGAGGCTGATGAACTAACTTATTCAATGCATATTATGATACGTTATGATATCGAGAGAATGCTATTTAGTAATGAAATTGAAGTTAAGGATTTACCTAAAGTATGGAATGATAAAATGGAAGAATATTTAGGTGTTAGACCTACAAATGATACTGAAGGAGTTTTGCAAGATGTGCATTGGAGTGTTGGGATGTTTGGATATTTTCCAACTTATGCTTTAGGTAGTGCTTATTCAGCCCAAATATATTATGCAATGAAAAAAGAACTAAATATCGATAATTTAATAAGAGAAAATAAAATCAAAGTCATTAATGAATGGTTAAAAGATAAGTTACATAAGTATGGATCAAGTAAAACACCTAAAGAGTTAATGGAAATGATTACAAAAGAAAAATTTAACCCAAAATATTATATTAAATATTTAAAAGAAAAATATAGCAATATTTATAATTAGTTGCGAGAGCAACCTATTCAAATTAACTATAATATGATAAAATGTTCAATGGAGTAACAAAAGGAGGAATATATGTTATTGGAGCAAAATTTAATTGAAAAAATCTTGGATACAGCCCTTGAAACAGGCGCAGATTTTTCTGAAGTTTTTATTGAAAGAAGAAATGCATCTACTTTACAATCTGTATCTGGAAGACTTGAAAAGGTAAATAATTCAAAATCTTTTGGTGTTGGTATTCGTGTAGCTAAAGATACTCAAAGTGTTTATGCATATACAAATAGCAAAAATCCAGATGATTTAATTCAGCTTACTAAAGATTTATCAAAATCATTTAACGATGATAAATTAACAAAGAGACAACCTTTAATGGAATTAGAGGTTGGAAAAAAACATCAAGTCAAAATTAAACCAACGGATGTTGATTTAAAAGACAAAGTAAAATTAATGAAAAGATCTTACAAAGTAGCAAGTGAATATGATGAAGTTATCAAACAAGTAATGGTTTATTTAATTGATAATCAACAAGAAGTATTGATTGCGAATTCAGAAGGTCGTTTTGTAACAGAAACAAGAGTAAGAGTTCGGCTTATGACTCAAGCTGTTGCCGCAGATAAAGGTATGATGCAAACAGGTGGTTCAGGCGATGGTTCAGGTAAAGGATATGAATTCTTTGAGGAAATGGATATTGAAGGTCACGCTAAAGAAGCGGCCAAAGTTGCTAAAACAATGCTTTATGCAGATGATTGTCCAAGCGGTGTTATGCCAGTTATTATTAATAATGCTTTTGGTGGGGTTATTTTCCATGAAGCCTGTGGACATTCTTTAGAAGCAACATCAGTTGCTAAAAACGCTTCAGTATTTAGTGGGAAAAAAGGCACAAAAATTGCTAATGAAATAGTGACAGCTATTGATGATGGTACTATTGAAAATGCTTGGGGTTCAGCTAATTATGATGATGAAGGTTATCCACAAAGAAGACGCGTTTTGATTAAAGATGGTATTTTAAATTCTTATATGGTTGATAAGATCAATGCACGAAGAATGAATGAAGAACCAACCGGTTCAAGTCGCAGACAAAATTATAAATTTAGTCCAACTTCAAGAATGAGTAATACTTTTATAGATAATGGTGATTCAACTTTAGAAGAAATTATTGCTAATACTAAATACGGTTTATTTGCTAAAAAAATGGGGGGCGGAAGTGTTAATCCTGGTAATGGTGATTTTAACTTCTCTGTAATGGAAGGTTATATGGTAAGAGATGGTAAAATTGCTGAACCAGTTAAGGGCGCTTCTTTAGTTGGAAATGGCGCAAAAATTCTTCATAAAATCGACATGATTGCAAATAACCTTAAAAGACAAAGAGGAATGTGCGGATCTGTTTCAGGAAGCATTCCTGCTGATGTAGGACAACCTTCAGTTAGAGTACAAGCAATAACTGTTGGCGGAAAAAAGAAAGGAGCTAAATAAAATGAATATTGATAAACTATTTAAAAGAGCTTCTGAAAAGGGTATTACTGATATTCAAGTATTTTTATCGGACAAAAATGACCTTAATATTGATATTTTTGAAGGTAAAGTTGATAGTTATGTAATTGCAGATACTTCTTCAATTATTATTAAAGGTATTTACAACAAAAAGATGGGGACTTATGTTACTGAAGTTTTAGAAGATGATATTATCGACGAGATAATTGATACAATTATTGCTAGTGCCAAAGAAATTGATTCTTTAGATGATGCAATTATCTATGAAGGTGATAAAGAATATAAAGAATTAACTGATATTTATAATGATAATTTATTTAATTTAGATGTAAAAAAGAAAATTGAAACTTTACAAAAAATGGATAAGTATTTACATGAATATGATAAACGAGTTTCTGTGGTTGAAACAATGTATTCTGAAAACACTAATAATGTTATCTTAAAAAATACAAAAGGCCTTGATTTAAAAAATAAAGCAAATTCTGCATATATGGGTGGTCAAGTTATTGTTAAAGATGATAAAGATCAACGAGTAGGTTTTGATGTTTTAATCTCCAATGATTTTAGTGATTTTGATATTGAAAAAATCAGTAAAGAAATAGTTGATGATGCTTTGGCTTCTCTAGGTGCTAAACCTGTTCCTTCTGATAGCTATGAAATTGTATTCTCTAATGGAGCATTAGCTACTTTATTTTCTGCCTTTCAAAATATTTTTTCAGCTGATGCAGTTCAAAAAAATCTTTCTTTATTAAAAGGTAAATTAGATAAAGTCGTTGGTTCAGATTTAGTAACAATAGTTGATGATCCTTTTATGAAAAAAAGTTCTCGTTCAAGGTCATTTGATGATGAAGGTGTAGCGACTTATTATAAAGAATTAATTAAAGATGGTACATTAAAAACATATCTTCATAATTTAGTTACCGCAAAAAAAGATGGAGTAAAATCAACTGGAAACGGTTTTGGTGGGAATGTATCTGCGGTTAACTTAAAAATGGAATCAGGTAAATCTTCTCTAGATGAAATGATTCAATCTATGGATGAAGGTGTTTATATCACAGATGTACAAGGGGCTCACGCTGGAGCGAATGCTGTAAGTGGTGAATTTTCATTACAGGCTATGGGTTATTATGTTAAAGATGGAAAGAAAGCTCGTCCAGTTGCTTTAATTACTGTTGCGGGTAATTTCCTTGAAATGTTAAAGGACATTACCATGGTTGGTAATGATGGAAAAATGAGTTATTATGGTGTAACAACTCCATCAATAAAAGTTAAATCAATGCCAGTTTCTGGTAGTTAATAAGTATAAAAGAGATGTTTTGAAACATCTCTTTTTTAATTAGGATAATTGTTCGATTAACTTTACAAAAAGCCTAGATAAATGTATAATTAGAGTGATTAAAATATATTAGGAGGCAATACAAATGGGTTTAGTATCCGCAAAAAAAATGTTAGAAGAAGCACATAAAAATAATTATGCAGTAGGACATTTTAATATTAATAATTTAGAATGGACAAAAGCTGTTTTACTGGCAGCACAAGAAAACAAATCACCAGTTATTTTAGGCGTTTCAGAAGGCGCTAATAAGTACATGGCAGGTTTTAAAGTAGTTGCTGATATGGTTAAAGCAATGGTAGAAACATTGAATATAACCGTTCCTGTAGCCCTTCATTTGGATCATGGGAGTTACGAAGGAGCTAAAAAAGCTATTGAGGCTGGATATTCTTCAGTTATGTTTGATGGATCAAGTTATGGAATTGAAGAAAACATTGAAAAAACGACAGAGATTTTGACATTGGCACATTCTAAAGGTATTTCAGTAGAAGCGGAAGTAGGCGCTATTGGTGGCGAAGAAGACGGAGTAGTTGGTTCAGGAGAATTAGCTGACCCTGATGAATGTAAAATGATCGCAGATTTAGGTGTAGATTTTTTAGCTGCTGGAATTGGAAATATTCACGGTAAATATCCGGAAAACTGGAAAGGTTTAGATTTTGATGTTTTAGATAAGGTTAATAAAATTACTGGAGAAACTCCGTTAGTATTACATGGCGGAACAGGTATACCAAATGAAATGGTAAAAAAAGCAATAACTATGGGTGTATCTAAAATCAATGTTAACACTGAATGTCAACTCGCTTTTACAGAAGAAACTAGAAAATATTTTGAAGCAGAAAAAGATTTAGTTGGAAAAGGTTTTGATCCAAGAAAAGTGTTAGCACCAGGAACTGAAGCGATTAAAAGAGTTGTAAAAGAAAAAATGGAGCTTTTTGGCTCAATCAATAAAGCAAATTAATATAAGGATATTACTAAATGTTAGATATAATAAAAGAATATCAAAGTTGGCTAGTGGAAAACAATGATTTTTATCATAAAATAAAATCACATAAATCTTCATTATATACTAGGTTTTATCCTATTTACGAAGTATTACAATATTTATATAATGAATATAAAGATGAAGAATTTGATGAGGATATTGAAAAAATATTTCAAGTTGGATTAGAATATATTAATTTACAATTTTTTAACTGTAAAATATATTTAGAGAAGACATTTGATAATGATTTTCATGAATTCCTGAAATATGACCAAGTAATTAATTACTTATTGTTTATTGAAGATTTAAAGTATGAATTATCTGAACAAAAAATTAATTACGATAAAGAAGCGTTAGATACACTAGTTAATGAATTAGATGAATTTATAATTGAGAAAAAAAAGGTGCCTAATACTTTAAATGTATATGTTGATGCAAAGATTACTAAAATAATTGATATTGATAATTATAATTTTAATTCTATTATTGACATATTCGTTGAGATTGGAAATACTTTAGGGCTTGATTTTGAAAAAGAAGAAGATATTATTATCGGAAAGGATATTTAAATGAAGAAAAAAGAGTTTTACACAACAATTGTAATGTATGCAGTAATTTCAGCTGGATTAATTGTAACTAATATTATTTTTGAATATTTAGATTGGCTATTGTTATTTGCGATAATTTTGATAGGATACATGTATTTTAGATACAGGTTGTCTTCTCCTATTCAAAAATTCTCAAACAGGTTTAATATGTTGGTTGATTATGACTTAGATATGGAATCAGCTATTAAAATGTCACTTGAGTATATTGAAGAAGCACCTACTAAGGGAATTAAAGCTTTATTGCAAGTTTATTTAGGTATGGCTTATTATAATAACGGAGAATACCAACAAGCAATTAATACATTTAAATCAATTGACTTAAGTAAATTAAACTCTGTTTACCATATTTTAATATTTGCGCATCAAGCTTATGCGTATTATGAGCTTGGTGATCAAGAAGGATTTGATTTAGCTTTAGAGCGGATTAGAAATATTAAGCCAAAGATAAGCAAAAAATTTATAGGATATGCAAATTCATATGAAAGATTATTAACCGTTATTAAAAACTTAGAAGAAAATCCTCAAGAATATAAAGATGTTATTGAGGCTCATTTAGCAAGACATAATGGTTTTATTTCACAGAGATTAGTTTATCATTATCGTTTAGCACATTATTATAAAACTATTGGTGATACTGAAAATATGGATATTCAATTAGCTAAAGTCTTAGCAAATGGTAAAAACCATTTCACCGCTCAGGAAGCAGAAAAAATGTTCCAAAAAACAGTTGATGTGGATGATTATATTTTTACTGATGAAGATTTAGAACCAGAGGTAGATGATGGTGATGATGACGGCGGCTTAGCAGAAGAAGTTATTGACGCTAAAGAATTAGAAGTGTTTGATGATGACATTGATAATTTAGAAAAAAAAGGCGGCGGAAAATAAAAATAACAGGTCATGTAAATTTTCACATGACCTGCTTTTTTTTAAAAATTTATATATTACTGTTTAATTTTCATTTGTGGAAATAAGAGAACATCTTTTATGGATTTTGAGTTCGTTAGTAACATAACTAAACGATCAATTCCAATTCCGATTCCACCGGTTGGTGGCATTCCGTATTCTAAAGCTTCTACAAAATCAATATCCATTTCGTTTGCTTCTTCATTACCTAAATCTTTTTCTTTTAACTGATTTATGAAGCGTTCTTTTTGGTCGATTGGATCATTTAATTCAGTATATGCATTAGCATATTCGCTTCCATTTATAAACAATTCGAATCTTTGAGTAAACCGCTCATTATTCGGATCTTTTTTTGTTAATGGAGAAATTTCAATTGGGTGTCCATAAACAAAGGTAGGTTGAATTAAATCATCTTCGCAATATGCTTCGAAGAATAGATTTATTATATGACCGACACCATATAAATGGTCAGCAACTTCTAGATTATGCTTCTTAGCTAGTTTTTTAGCTTCTTCAAAATCGGTAATTTTATAAAAATCAATACCAGTTTTTTGCTTAACTAAATCAACCATATGAATTTTTGGCCAACCCTTAGACAAATCAATTTCCTTATCGTCATATGTTACTAAAGTTGTGCCTAGTGTTTCTTTTGCTATATGATTAATAAGGCTTTCACTTAAATCCATCATTCCTTGTAAATCTGAATATGCTAAATATAGTTCAATAGTAGTAAACTCTGGATTATGATAACGATCTAACCCTTCATTTCTAAATAAACGTCCAATTTCATATACACAATCAAAACCACCAATAATTAATCGTTTAAGATGAAGCTCAGTTGCTATTCTTAAATAAAATGGCATATCTAAAGTATTGTGGTGAGTCGAGAATGGACGAGCGTTAGCTCCGCCAAGCACAGGGTGTAAAACAGGTGTTTCAACTTCTAAATATCCTAGATTATCAAGATAATTTCGCATTGATTTAATAATTTGTGAACGTTTAATAAAGGTATCACGTGATTCATCATTCATAATTAAATCAACATATCTTCTCCGGTATATTTCTTCTTTATCAACAAGACCATGATATTTTTCTGGTAAAGGTTTTAAGGCTTTTGTCAAATGAAAAAACTTTTTAACACGGATTGATAGTTCTCCGGTTCTTGTCTTCATAGGAATGCCATAAACACCTATAATATCGCCGATGTCACCTTTTTTAAAGATCTCATAGCTGTCCTCACCAACTTCATCGATTCTTACATAGATTTGAAGTTGTCCCCATTGATCTTGAATATGCGCAAAACCAGCTTTACCTTTAACTCTTCTAGTCATAACTCTACCAGCTATTTTAATAGTAGGTAAATCTGTTAAGTCGTGAAGTTCTTCTTTGGTAAGCTTATCGAATTGTTCTTTTACTTGTTTGGTGTTATGTGTCCGATCAAATCTTGAACCAAAGGGATCAATTCCTTGTTCACGTAATTGTTTTGCTTTATCTCTTCTTATTTGTTCTTGTTCTGTTATATGATTATCCATATTTACCTCAATTCTTTTATTTTCCAGCAGTTTTTAATGCTTCTAAATTTTCATACATGACACTGATATAGTCTTTACCATTTTTTATTTCTTCATCTGATAAGGCTTGGAGTATATCGAAATATAACTTTTCAGGTTCTATATTTAAACGAATCATTTCATCGTAGATTATGTCAGTAGCAGGTGAAGTTCGCTTTTTTTCGTAAATTAATTTGGTGATATTATGGTATTGTATTTCCATTAGAATTTCTTCTGTGTTTTTGGGCATTATATTGTCTGGCTCTTCATGATAACCTGGTGAAATCGGAATAAAATCTAAAGCATAATCATTTTCTAGATAACCATATAAATTGGTTGAAGTC
This sequence comes from Candidatus Izemoplasma sp., assembly GCA_021736305.1. Taxonomy (GTDB): domain Bacteria; phylum Bacillota_I; class Bacilli_A; order Izemoplasmatales; family Hujiaoplasmataceae; genus Hujiaoplasma. The sequence goes on along the minus strand of JAIPGD010000026.1, from coordinate 7,379 downwards.
ATTACAGGTTTTGTTAATATTGAAATAGCTTCAAAGAAATCAATGTTTAAGGCCTCTAATTTTGCTTTGACACTTATATAATTGCTTTCTAAAGTTGCTTGTTCATTAGGAAATTCAAGCAGAAGTTTATCGTAAATAATATCTAGCAATGTGAGCATTCTCAGTGGAGAAATCCAAAAATGCGGATCTTTACCTAGTGGAGAATTACCATTAGCGTCTTCTTCATAATCTTCAGTACTTGTTTCATGGTCATGTTCATGGAGAATACCTTCAATAAATTCCATTTCTGATTCCATTCTTATCAATTGAACGTCAGCATCTTTAAATACGTTTAATTTTAAATCAATATATTGATCATAATTTGCGCCCACGTAAAATAAATAACTCGCATTTTTCATTGCAATTATTTGTTTTGGGGCCCATTCAGCTGAGTGTTCGTGAGAGGTTGTTCCTGGAACAATATCTACAGTGTATTGCGTATCTTTAAATAATTCTTGGGTTAAATATTTCATTGGGTAAACAGTTACATAGATATCGTGTTCTTCAACTGTTTGTTGGCAAGATGCTAAAACTGTTATACCTATAGCCATAAGGATTATTGTAAGTATTTTCTTCATTATATCACCTGTATTATTATACATAAATTTGTTATTTTTATCAATCTAGCTACTAACCTTCAATGATTTCATATAAGTTTTGAGCATCTTCTTTTCTTACGTGATTTGCGATTCTCAATACTTTTACTTTTATTGTTTTTTCACCGTAACTAATTTTTAAAACATTTCCTGGATTAACATCACTACCAGGTTTAGCAACTCGGCCATCGATTAAGACGCGGCCATTTTTACTTACTTCTTTAGCAACGGTTCTCCGTTTAAAAATTCTTGATACTTTTAAAAATTTATCTAGTCTCATAATGCTCCTTTTTAAAACAAAGGGATACAACTAGTATCCCTAAGGTTATTATTCTTGTTTGTCTTCGTTCTTCTTAGTCGGTTTTTTAGAGTCACTTTTTTCTTTATTATCTTTGTCATCGTCATCGCGTTCAACGATATCTTTATCATCATTTTCAATGATATCATCCCAACGAGCTAGTTTATTTGTTTCAACAATTTCTTCGATATCTTCTTTAGTTAATGTTTCAACTTCTAATAAGTAATGAGCAATTGTTTTCAATAAATCCATATTATCTGTTATGATTTTTTTTGCTTTTTCATAGCTATCGTGGATAATTTTTCTGACTTCTTTATCAATTTCTGTTGCAATTGATTCTGAGAAATTTTTTGATTTTCCATAATCTCGGCCTAAGAATACTTTGTCAGAGTCTTTTTCATATGTAATTGGGCCTAAATTATCACTCATTCCGTATTCGGTAATCATTGAACGAGCAATTGCAGTTGAGCGTTGTAGATCATTATGTGCTCCGGTTGAGATTTCGTCAAACATAAGATGTTCAGCTACTCTTCCCCCTAGTAATCCAATTATGGTTTCTTCTAAATCACGTTTAGTCTGTAAGAAAGCTTGTTCTTCTTTAGGCAACATTAAGTTATAACCACCAGCTTTACCTCGGGGAATAATTGTTACTTTGTGAACAATATTTGCGTTTTCTAGTTTTAAACCTATTACTGCATGTCCAGCTTCGTGATGGGCGATAATATTTTTTTCTTTTTTAGTAAAGACTCTAGATTTTTTAGCAGGTCCCATCATTACACGGTCTACTGCTTCATCTATATGGTCTAATTCTATTTGAGGTTTATTTTCTCTTGCGGCTAATAAAGCAGCTTCATTCATCAAGTTTTCTAAATCAGCACCTGTAAAGCCTGGTGTTCTTCTAGCAATTTCTTTAAATGTAATATCGGGATTTATTTTTTTACCACGAGAGTGAACTTTTAATATTTGAGCTCTACCTTTAATATCAGGTCTACCAACAAAAATTTGTCTATCGAATCTACCAGGTCTCATTAATGCTGGGTCAAGTATATCTACACGATTGGTCGCAGCCATTACAATAACACCAGTATTAGCTCCGAATCCATCCATTTCAACTAGTAATTGGTTAAGTGTTTGTTCACGTTCATCATGACCGCCACCTAAACCAGTTCCTCTTTGACGTCCAACAGCATCAATTTCATCTATAAATAGAATACAAGGTGAGTGTGTTTTTGCTTGTTTAAACATATCTCTAACTCTAGAAGCACCAACACCAACAAACATTTCTAAAAAGTCTGAACCAGAAACAAAGAAAAATGGTACTTTTGCTTCTCCAGCTACAGCTCTAGCGATTAATGTTTTACCAGTTCCTGGAGGGCCTACAAGTAGGACGCCTTTAGGGATTCGTGCACCTAAATTTAAATATTTTTTTGGGTTTTTAAGGAAATCAATAATTTCTCTTAACTCTTCTTTTTCTTCGTCGGCACCAGCAACATCATCAAAGGTAGTTTTTTCATCTTTGCTTTGTACTGCTTTACTCTTTCCGAAGTCAAAAGCTTGTCGGTTTGCATTTGATCCGCCGCGCATCATTGCGACAATCATAATAACAACCCCTACAACTAAGAGTATAGGGAAGATAATATTCATAAGATTTGTGGTTGGACCACCTACAACTCGATAGGAAATTTCGTGTCCATCATCATTGTTTAGAACATAATCTCTTACTTCGTTTAATTCATAGTCATTTGCGAAAGTAGTAACATATTCACCACCGATATATTCACCAGAGACCTCCCAGACACCTTGATTGGTATCGCCGGCCATTGGAGAAACTTCAATGCTTTTAATTTCGCCACTTTCAAGTTTTGTCATAAATTCTGTATTTGTAAATTCTGTTGGAGAATTTACATTACCCCATAAAGTAATAATGGAAATCACGATGATTACTAAAATCGCGATCATTATAAAGTGGCTTGTACGATTATTTAATGGACCACTTGGTTTTTTTCTTGCAACTGCCATATATGCCTCCTAAATCCTTCGTTTATTATTTTATTTATAGCTTATTTACGTAAATATATAAAGTGTTTTTTCCTTCGCTCTTTAGTTTATATAAGCTAGGAATAAAGAATATTTCATTATTTTTATTTATCATTATTGGTAATGTATTTCTTGCGTTAATACTTACTTTTTTATCAATGAAAAAATCTTTTAATTTCTTTGTTCCAACGTTAATATCAATTCTATCTCCATCTCGTCTATTTCTTATCAAAAATGGAAAGACCGAATCTAGACTATTATAACACAGTTTATACATATAATCATAGTTTTTGATTAGATTTTTTGTAATAATAACCTCGAATTCATTGACTATGTCGTATTTGTTAAAATCATCAATTGTAATTTCAAAGTTTTCATATTCTGTCGGTTCATTTTGAAAAAATATTTTACCATAACTTTTATAAATATGTAAGTCTTGAGCTAATTTTAAATATAAGTTTGGTTTTTTATTGCATATTAATTCAATGATATCTTTAATATTTGTAAAAGATATTTCTAAAGCATTCCTTGTTAAGTGATTAATAATCATTTTAATAACTTCGAATTGAATTATATCTAATTGATTTAAAAAGTTTTTTTTATCGATTATTACTTTATCTTTATTTATTTCAAGTGATTGAAAATATGTTTTACTTAAACTTTCAATCAAATTATAAGCCATAGTTTGATATTCAGAGAACTGTTTTAATTTTTCTAAATATTGAGGATTTTCTTTTTGTAGTTTTGGTAAGATATTATGTCTGAATCTATTTCTTGTATAATCATCTTCTAGGTTAGATGAGTCTTCTCTATATTTAACGTTTTCTCGTTTTTGATAATCAAGAATATCATTCTTAGAAGTATAAAGCATTGGTCTAATAATTGTTTTATTTTTATAAGTGGTTTTTTCAAGGATACCTCGATAACCTTCGAATGAACTTCCTCTAGTTAATCTCATTAAAATAGTTTCTGCAAGATCATTTAGATTATGAGCTAAAACGATTTTTTTAGCACCAACTTTATTAGCGACTTCTAAAAAGAACTGATAACGTTTTTTATGTGCATAATGGTGAAAATTACCTTCTTCATTTTTCTTTAAATCCAATAAAAAGAAAGGTAAATTAAGAGTTTGAGCCATTTTTTTGACAAAAGCAGCATCTTTTTGACTGTTGTCTCTTTTTTGATGATTAACATGAACAATAAATAATTCAAGTTTATAATCATTAATTAACTTTGCTAGATAATCCAACATAACCATTGAATCAACTCCACCACTAACAGCTAAAACTAATTTATCATTTTTTTTGATTAAGTTTTCGTTAAAGTTTTTTAACATAATAATTCTCCTAATTATAATATAGAGCATAGAAGTCCTGTCACCTCTATGCTCCAATATATAAAAAATATATAAAAATAAAAGAGAAAAATAAATTGCATATAGATTCTAACAATAGAATGTGATAAAATTATGTGTTTTCTTAATTATTTTTAAAAATATTTTTTATTTGATATAATCTATTAGAGGTGACAATATGAAAGTTATTTTAGCAAGTAAATCTCCAAGAAGAAAAGAACTGATAAAACTATTAAATATAAAGGCCTCAACAATTCCTTCTCACATTGAAGAAGTTATTGATTTGAGTTTAGATCATAATGAAATAGTTATGGATTTGGCCTTTCAAAAAGCATTGAGTATCTTTAAAGATCATAAAGATGAAATGGTGCTAGGTTTTGATACTCTAGTAATTATTGATAACGAAATTTTAGGTAAACCTAAAGACAAAGAAGATGCAAAAAAGTATTTGAAAAAACTTTCAGGAAAAACTCATAAGGTTATAACTGGGTGTGCTTTGATTAAAAAAGGTTATTCATCAAGTTTCTATTCATCAGCTTTGGTAAAGTTTTATGAAATGTCTGATAAAGAAATAGATGAATATATTGATACATCAGAACCTTTTGATAAAGCGGGTGCTTATGGCATTCAAGGTCATGGTGCTAAATATATTGAGTCAATAAATGGTGATTATTATGCAGTTGTTGGGTTTCCATTAGCGAAAATTTATCAAGAATTAAAAAAGTTTCTAAAAGGCTTTTAAGCCTTTTTTTTAATGGCTTCAACAATGCTAGTTACAACACGTTTGTCAAAGATATCTGGTAAAATGTTTTCTTCACTGAGAGCTTCCTCTTTAACTAAGTTTGCGATTGCCTTAACTGTGATAATTTTTATATCATCAGTAATAGATCTTATTTTATTTTCAATGACACCTTTCATTAATCCTGGAAAGACTAAAACATTATTTATTTGATTTGGATAATCGCTTCTACCAGTACCTACTATTCTCGCGCCAGCTTTTTTTGCAAGTTCAGGAATTATTTCTGGGTCAGGATTAGCCATAGCAAAGATAATACTATCTTTGTTCATTTTCTTAATCATATTAGGTTTTAAGATATTTTTTGCTGAAACACCTATGAAAACATCTTTATTTTCTAATAAATCTCCTAAATCATTCGCAGAATTATTAGTTAATAAATATTTCCCATCAATTAGACTTTTTACTAATGAATCATATTTATCATATTTATTTTTATTAACGACTCCTAAAATATCATAACCATAGATTTCTTTAACGCCTAGTTTGGTTAATAATTTTATAATTGCTGAACCCGCAGCTCCTAAACCTGAAACTACAACTTTAATTGTATTTATATCTTTTTTTACAACCTTTAAAGCGTTAATTAAAGCTGCGCTTACAACAATTGCTGTGCCATGTTGATCATCGTGAAATACGGGGATGTCAAGTTCTTTTTGAAGCCTTTTTTCTATTTCTACACAGTTTGGCGCACTAATATCTTCTAACATAATTGCGCTATAATTAGGTGATATTAGTTTTGCAGTTTTAATAATTTCTTCTGGGTCTTGTGTATCTAAAGCCAAAGGAACTGCTTGGACACCTGAAAAATGATAAAGTAATGCTGATTTACCTTCCATTACAGGTAAAGCAGCTTCTGGGCCAATATTTCCTAAACCTAAAACCGCAGAACCATCGGTAATGATTGTAACTGTTTTGCCTTTTGTGGTATATAGATAAGCTTTTTGTTTATCTTTTTTTATTTCTAAACAAGGATAAGATACCCCAGGTGTATAGGCTAATGATAAATCGTTTTTTGTGTTAAGTTTAATATTTGGAAGAATATCTAATTTTCCAATATTCTTTTTATGTAAATTTAGACTTTTATCTTTAAATTTAGACATTTTATGCCTCCGCCAAAAACTTATTTCTTTAGTCAATTGTATTATAACATTTTTTATTATTCTTTTAAATAATATAAAATTTTAATAAAATTTTATTCCTTGATTTTTAAAGTTGTATTTGGTATAATACCTTTGCTTATAACTATACTTACTATGAATGATGAGTTCATGGCAGAAGGAGAATCGATATGAAAAAAGACACACATCCTGAATATCATAGAGTGACAGTAACGTGTACAACTTGTGGGAACACATTTGAAACGGGCTCAACTGATGAAAATATTAAAGTTGATACATGTTCAAATTGTCATCCATTCTATACTGGTAAACAAAAATATAAAAATGTTGCTGGTAGAATTGATAAATTCAATAAGAAATATGGTATTGCAGACGAAGACGAAGAAGAATAAAAAAAATGTAATAAATAAAGCCAAATTATATTGGCTTTTTTTATTTAATAGGAAATTGTATTGCATATAAGATATTATGCCCTTTTTTCAAATATAAAATAATGGTATAATTATTGTATATAATTATTTAAAGAAAGGAGGACAAAACATGCGGTATAAAGCAATTAAAACAAAGTTATATTTAAGTCAAAATGAAAAGAAGTTTTTACTTTATTTGATGCATGAAGCTAAGAATTTATATAACCAAGCCTTATATAATGTGAGACAACATTATTTTGGAACTGGACATTATTTAAACTATGTTGATAATTATAAACTATTAAAAGAAAGTAGTCATTATAGAGCCTTATCAACTTCTTTAGCACAGTCAGTGATAAGGAAAGTTGATGAAGCCATGAAAGCTTTTTTTGGTTCAATCAAATCAAAGAAAAGCAAAAAAGTAAAATTACCTAGATATTTAAAGAAAGATGGCTTTTATTCATTAAATGATCGTATGGTTTATAAACCAAGTAAGCATGACTATACCCTGCCAAGAGGAAACTTTATTAAAAGGATATCCAAAGACTTTGAAGAGATATCCAATAAGTTATCAAAGAATAAATTAAACTTATCTGAAACCAAAACTTTGTCGTTAAACATAGGAACACCAAAATGTATAACAAATAAACGTATTAAAGAAATCACCATCAAAGAAAAGTATGATGGCAAATACATTGAAGTGATTCATGTCTATGAAGATAATGAAG
>JAIPGD010000025.1 GCA_021736305.1 Candidatus Izemoplasma sp. | reverse complement strand
ATCTTGCTCAATATGAAGCAACTTATATCATAAATTTAGGTGCATCCAATGTTTTAGTTGGTGGTTATAATTATTTAAATCCAGATGGAGAATTTAATATTGGTATTAATCAACCTACATATTTAGGCGTTAGCGGATATTATTTAGTCGCTACAATTGAAGATTCATATAGTGTAGTTACTAGTGGTTCTTACCAAAGATTCATCAAAAACATAAATGATCAACAAGATGAAACTATCTATCATCACATAATTGATCCTAGAACAAATTATCCTGGTGGGCAAGCTATGGCTGTGACAATTGTAACAAACCAAACTGGCATATCAGATATTTTATCGACAGCTTTATTTTTAATGGATTATGAAGATGCTTTAGACTATGTAAATCGCACAGAAAATCTAGAAGCTGTTTGGTATTTTAATAGCGAAGATATCCGCGAATCAGCTAATTTTTCTGACTACTTTTATTATTATGAAAAATAACAAAAATAAATACCTTTGATTTATTTCAAAGGTATTTTTATTGAGAAAAACTAAGAAAATTATCTTTTAAGCTAATAATTACTCTATTCGCTAAATAAGCCGTAATAATACCTGTTGGAACACTAAGAATTACTAGATAAGGCAATATTATAGCTAGAGAAGGATCTGTCAATACAATGGCCGCAAATATTTGTCCAACCATATGCATTGTTGAACCAAAAACACTAATACCATAGATTGAAAAATTAAACTTCTTGATAATAATCATTGCACTAATCGCAAACATTCCACCAGACAAAGAAATCCAGAATGAATTAGAAAATAATCCACTATAGGTTAAAGCCACAATTAATAATCTTGCAAGAACAACTGTAAAAGCATCTTTGTTTGAAAAAGTCATTAAAATAATTAAAGTAATGACATTAGCTAATCCCAGTTTAACACCCGGTATAAAGATAGCTGAAATCATTGATTCCACTATACTAAGAACCACACTTATAGCTATCATAATTGCGAGAAATACTAATTTTCTAATCTTCACAAACGACCCTCTACTTTTTAACTAACAAATATTTATATAGCATTGTAATCGGCCAGAACAATAATCCTAAACAGACAATCACAAACCACAATATTCTATCAAAGAATTCGTAAAAAGTAAAGTTAACAAATATAGCTATTCCCACAATAATTAAATATCCCCATAAAGAATACAATAATTTTTGTTTTCTTTTTTTTATTATGATTGATTTTTGTTTTTTTTCAGGAAAAGCCTGCAAAACATCATCTGTATCGCCAAATTCAGATATTGATTGATTAATTGCTTCATCTCTAGGAGTCCCTTGTTCTACCAAATCATCTACTTTTTCTTCAAGTGAAGTAGTTAAAATATTTATTAATTCTTTTTTATCATCATCATTAAAATAATCTTTTAATAATTTAGATATAAATGATTTTATTTTATTCATCTTCATTGACTCCTAACATCTTATACATAATCGTTTTAAGTATCTTCCACTCTTCAATCATCTCTTTCAAATAAGCTTTTCCAAGAGATGTAATTTTATAGTATCTACGTTTTCTACCGTGACTCTTCTCACCTAAATATGAAGAAATCAACTCTTTAGATTCTAGTCTTTGTAACACAGAATAAAGAGTTGCTTCTTTAATATTAAAAAGTTGTTGGGATCTTGATTTAATAACATTAGCCAATTCATATCCATACATATCTTTTTCGGTTAGCAAATTCAAGATAATTGTATCAATATGACCTCTAATCATATCGGAACTAATCATAATACGCTACTTTCTATTTTTTATATAACCTATTGTTACAGCTTTAGGTCCAGAATGTGCACCTACTGCTGGTGTTAATAAATAATCATTAATATTTTTATATTCTGGTCTTGCTTGTAAAACCTTTTCTCTTATATAATCAACTGTTTCGGGATTATTAGCATGAATAATAAAGGGTTCTACTTCCATATTTTCTGTTTCAGATAAAAACTTTTCTATAACCCTATTTACAGCTTTTTTAAAAGTTCTTATTTTTTCGATACTTCGAACTTTACCATCATCATCTATTTCTAACAAAGGTTTAATTTTTAATACATTAGCCATAAATGCTTGAGCATTTGTTAATCTACCATTTTTAACTAGATATTTTAAATCACTAACAGCAAAATAAATTTTATTGTTATCACGGATGTACTCTAAATCCGCCATAATCTCATCAATTGATTTCCCTGCCTTATAACCTTCATAAGCAGTAAAAATTAATTTGCACTCAATGTAACCAACAGAAAGAGAATCAAAGACTCTAATATCTACCCCTTCAATCATTTTTGAAGCCATCATCGCATTATCATATATTCCGCTCATGTTATGTGATATAGTTACAAAAAGTATCGTGTCGCAACCTTCATCTTTTAACTGTTGATAAAACTCCAACATTTTTCCAGTAGATGCCATAGCTGTCCTTGGAAAAATAGTGCTATCTTCTTCTAATTTATCATAAAACTTATCAGCAGTTAATTCTTCATAATCAACATATTCTTTATCCCCGAGAATAATTGTTGATCGAACAACTCTTACATCAATGTCATGTTTAATATAATCAATCGCAGAATTTGTACATACCATTAAACCTAATTTTTTCATTAATTCCCCCTTGTCTCTTTAATTATAAACGAATCTATTGAAAAGTCAATAAAACTTAAAGAAAACAGCTTGTTATAGTACAGCTTTTTAAGCAAACAAAAAGACGATTATATCGCCTTTTTTTGCTTGTTTTTCATTTTCTTTAACTGTTCTTCTAAAGTTTTTTTAGCTTCTTCTCTCTCTGTTTTCATTTTATACATTTTTTCATCTGCCTCAGAAAGTGTCATTGCTGTAGTTTTTGAATTGGATGCTAAAGCACACCCATATGAGAAACCTATACTTTTTAAATAATCTTCATATCGGGTATTATCCTTTAATTTTTCAATAATGGTTTTAGTTTTTTTAGGAGACGCCTCATAAATCACCAATAAAAACTCATCTCCGCCCATTCTAATCGCTACAACATCTACTTCTTTAGTTAATTCTTTAAGTTTATTTGCGAACCGAGTTAATAGATGATCTCCTGCTTTGTGCCCTAAATAATCATTAAATAATTTCAAACCATCTAAATCAAACATAATGAAACCATAATCATTACTTCCTTCTAAATCCTCTCTAAGCTCTTCAAAATAATTACGATTATATAAGTCCGTCATTAAATCATGGTTCATTACATAATTAATTTCGTTAATATATTTTTGAATTTTTGTTTCATCGTAAAACAAATAAAAATGTCCTGAATACTTTAAAAAGGGTAAATTAATTGGTTTTTCATGCATATGTAAATAGATTCTATTAGGATCATATTTTTTTTCGAGTTCTTTACCTTCTTTATATATTATTGCCTTTTCAGATAATTTGGCTTTTAAATCAGCAAATCTAACATCATTGCTTAATTTTATAGAAAATTTATTTATAAGAGTTTTAGATGCATCAACCACAACGCCACTTTGATTAACAATTATATACATTTCGCGTAAATTGTCTAGAATAAATTCATTATTATTCATTTTGAAAATTAATCTTATATCTCTAATGTAAAAAACGAAATATAATACAGCCGTAAACAAAAGGAATACTAAATAAGTAGGGTCTAAAGTGAACTGGTAGAAAAACACATGGATAAAATTCAAAGTAATTCCTACAATTATACTAACAATTGTAACAATAAATGGAAAAGCATCGTTTTCATTAACCATCGCTTTAAACAAACGATAAGATATTAAACCCATTGAAATCAATAAAAGCATATAACAAACAAACGTGTGTATATAGAAAAATAGCCCAGATTCTAAAGCATTAAACTGTTCATTTGTTAAATGATAACTATTAGGTATTTCTATCATTAAACCGTGCAAGTTATTCGTATATGTTATAGCTAATTCTATAATAAGAAATATTATTAGAAAATATATAATTATCTTTGAAACAGGTTTTCCAAGATACTTCATCATCGCTAAAAAAGCAAGCGAGGTTAAAATAAAAAGCAACGGATAAACAGTTAATAAAAGATAATATAACACCGCAGAATTACTAATTACAAATCTTAATCCTGTAATTAAAGTCCAAATAAATAAAAAGATACTTAAATACTTAAAATAAGTATACTTCTTGCTGACTGAAAATAAATCCATTCTTACTATAGGCAAAAAAGAAACTATTGCAATTACTATATATATAGCCCATAAGTATAATGCCATAATCCCTTCCTCCTTATTTACAGATTGACGTTTATATTATATTTTAACATAAAAATTAATATTTCTTCAATTTTTCTCCATTTAAAAAACCAACAAAAGTTGGTTTATTTAAGTTTGATAATATTTATATTATTTTTTTGTAAATACTGGGCAGTTAAGCCTTGTCCTTTAATCATTGTATTTGTAAAATTACCATCATAGATATAAGTGTGTCCACATGAAGGTGAACCATCTTTTAAAATAACTTCTGTGCAATTATTTTCTTTAAGTTTTTGCAATGCTAACTTTTTACCTTTATTAAAATAAAAAGTCATATCTACATTATCTTTATTAATCACTGTTCCTTTTGTTTGAATTTCATTAGGAACTCTTGGGGTTGGTAATCCGGACATTTCTTCTGGACAAATCAAAACCAATTCTTTCCCTTTAACAAAATCTAAAACATCAAAATCAAGATTATTTCCACCGTTATACTTACAGTTTACACCAAGCAAACAGGCACTAACACCTAATTTAACTCTTTTCATTATTCAAATGAATCTATATCAATTTTTATTCTTTTACCGATTTTAGAAGCTGCTGCATACGAAATAGTGCGAATAGCATTAGCAATTCGACCACCTTTACCAATAACTCTTCCTAAATCTTCTTTATTAACTAAAATTTGAATAGTAATATTGTCTTCATCTTCAGAAAACTTTTTCACCAAAAGATCTTCAGGATGGATAACTAATGGCATCACTAAATCAAATACTAGTTTTTCGAAATCTACCGCCATTATATTACCTTCTACTTAGATTTCTTTTCTGATAAGTATTCGCTTAAAAGACCAGTTTGGGAAAATAAGCTTTTAACAGTATCAGTTGGTTGTGCGCCTAGGTTTAACCATTTTTTCGCTAATTCATTGTCTACTTTAATAAACGCAGGTTTTAGAGTTGGATCGTATGTTCCAATAATTTCTAAATATCTACCGTCACGTTTTTTTCTTGAATCTGCAGCTACAACTCTGTAAAACGGTCTCTTCTTAGTACCAAATCTTTGTAATCTTAATTTAACCATAAAATACCTCCAATATTATTTTCATTAAAATCTTATCATAAAAAAAACTACCTGTCAAGCTTTTTTGATTGACAGGTGTTACTTAAGCAGAAAAATTCAATTCTTCCATCTCGATTAAAGAACTTTCCACTTTTTTAACAAGTTTTAATTTACTTAAATTTTCTTTTATCTCATCAAATTTATCGTTATCAACATAACCAGTTAGATATTTTCCTAAAGTATTAATATAAGTAATATTGATTTCAAACTTTTTTAGTGTTTTAATAACCTTATTACTACGAAAGTATATTACTATGCCTTTTCTTTTTATCATTCTTATCACCTATTTTACTAAAATATATCATAGTTTTACTATATTTTCAAGAATATAGATACCAATTGCTTTATTTTATTAGTCTGTTTTGATATAATCTAAATGGTGATAATATGTTATTAAAAAAAGACATCCTACAAGATGGTCATCCTACTTTAAGAAAAAGAGCAATTGATGTAAAACTTCCGCTTTCAAAAAGTAATTTCAAGTTATTACATTCAATGATGGAATACATTGAAAATTCTCAGGATGATGAAATGGTAGAAAAATATAGTTTAAGACCTAGCGTAGGATTAGCTGCGCCACAAATTGATTATTCCATGAAAATGTTTGCTATGAAAACAATGGATGAAAAATTTGAAACACTACATAAATACGCTGTTGTAAATCCTAAAATAATTTCTTACTCTGTAACAAAGACTTATTTGCCTGGTGGCGAAGGTTGTCTTTCGGTAGATGAAGACATTACAGGAATTGTAATACGTTCTAAAAAAATCAGAGCAAGAGTAAACCTTGTCAATTTAGAAACAAATGAAGTTGAAGAGAAGGTTATTAAATTAACTGGTTATCCTGCAATTGTTTTTCAGCATGAATATGATCATTTATTAGGTGTTATGTTTACAGACAAAATCGAAAAAACTATTCCAGATTGTAACCCGATAGAATTTAAAGAACCTGAAATTGCAGAAGAACAAAATTTAAGCACCCAATAGGGTGCTTTTTTTAATTTGGTTCTTCTTTTAATTGAATTCTTTTTTTAATTTTTTAGCGAAATTAATTCCAAATTCCTTTACTTCTTTTAATTGTTCTTTAGAGGGTTTAAATTTTATTCTTATCCCCTCAACCGTATTAGCCTTTAACTGATTCAATCTTTCGGTTAGATTATTTACCGCCTCTCCACTCCAACCATATGAACCAAAAGCTCCAGCTAATTTATTTTTTGTTGTTTCAACGTAAAGTGAAGATAATATATCCCATATCGGCTTAACAGCATCTCTAACTAGAGTTGCTGATCCGATTAAGAATGCATCACTAAGATTAATCATTTTTACGATTTCAGTAATTTTTGTTTCTACTACATCATAAATATTTACTTCTACCTTACCGTCAAATTCTTCTTCGATTCCTAATTTAATTGTTTCGGCCATTATTTTGGTATATTTATAAGCACTAGCAAAAGGAATGACTACTAAAGGTTCCTCACGCTTTGGTTTTTCTTTCGACCATTTTTCATAATTGGCTATTACTTCATCTAAATACGGTTTTTTAATTACAGCACCGTGAGAGACAGCAATTATTTCAGGATTATATTCTTTTACTTTTTTTATTCCTCTTCTTACATCTTTTGGGAACGGGCTCATAATAGAGTCATAGTAATATTTAATGCTTTCTTTATATTCTTCAACACTTGGTAAATTTTCATGCAAAACGCCTTCGAACCCATAATGTGCTCCTAGAAAGTCACAGGTAAATAATAGTTTATCTTCTCTTAAAAAGGTAAACATTGTATCAGGCCAATGTAAATTCGGCTGTAAGGTAAACTCAAGTGTTTTATCACCTAAAGAAAGTGTTTCGCCTTCTTTAACTTTATGAAAATTTGCATCTTGATTAATGATTGCTTTTAAATTTATCATTCCTGGGACAGATGAAAAAATTTCTAAGTTTGGATTGATCTCTAATAAATCAATAACTGAGCCAGAATGATCTGGTTCTGCATGATTAATGATTAAGTAATCAATATCTTCAATATTAACAATATCCTTGATTCTTTCAATGAATTCATCTCTAAAAGGTGCCTTAGCTGTATCGATTAGAGCTATTTTTTTACTTCCTTTTATCAAATAAGAGTTATAAGTTGTCCCATACTTTGTTTTCATAAGAATATCAAATACCTCTAATTCTTTATCAATAGCTCCTACCCAAAATATATTTTCTTTTATTTCTAATGATTGAAATTTCATATATACCACCTCTTATAACTATTATACTAAATAGTAAAACCTTTCACAAATATATTGTTTGTTGCTCTTCTATCTTGACATAGTTTATTTTTCTTGATAAAGTTAAGTATAATTATCTGTCTTAAGGAGGCCAAATATGTTCAATATTATTACTGATTCATGTGTTGATTTACCAGCTAAATTAGCAAACAAGTTAGAACTCAGTGTTTTACCATTAAAAGTAACAGTTAAAGGAAAAGAGTATCAAAATTTTCTTGATTATCGTGAAATTGAACCAAAAGTTTTCTATGATTTATTGCGTGATAAAGAAACCGCAATCACAGCTCAAGCGAATCCTCAAGAATGTATTGACATTATTGAACCTTTCTTAAAGAAAGGTGAAGATATTTTATTTATTGTATTCTCTAGTGCATTATCAGGTACTTACAATTCAGCCCTAATAGCGCAAAAAGAATTACAAGAAAAATATCCTGATCAAAAAATTATTGTATTAGATTCATTATGTGCTTCTATGGGGCAGGGTTTATTAGTTACCTTAGCCGCAGAAAAGCGCATTGCTGGAGAAAACATAGATGAGGTGGCTGATTTTGTTGAAAACACAAAACAAGAAATTTCTCATTTATTTACAGTAAGTGATTTAGGCCATTTAAGACGTGGCGGTAGATTATCAAAAAGTTCTTTAATATTAGGAAGCATGTTAAGCATTAAACCTTTACTTCATGTAACTGAAACCGGTGAATTAAAAGTATATGGAAAAGCTAGAGGACGTTTTAAATCATTAAACAGTTTAGTAAATCGAATGGTAAAAACTTTTGATAAAGAAAAAAATGATCGTGTTTATATTTCTCATGGTGATAATTTACAGGATGCAGTTTATGTTAGAGATGTTATTATTGAAAAACTTGGACTTAAAAAAGAAGATTTCTTAATCAATCATATAGGTCCAGTAATTGGTGCTCATTCAGGTGTGGATACTTTAGCAATTTTCTATTTAGGAAATGAACGCACAAAATAAACAACTTAAACAGAAACTATTTTGTTTCTGTTTTTTTTATGTTAAACTATTCAAAGGAGAGTGAAAAAATGAAAAATATCGAATTAAAAAATCTAATCAGTTGGAATAAAGAGTTAGAAAACGACCCACAACACAAAACATTAAGAAGAGCTCTTGTTGAAAATGATTTTAATAAAATAGCTATTAAACAAGAAAGAGCCATAGATAATACTTTCAGATTTTCAAAAGAAATAGATACATTGCCAGTAACTAGTCAAGAAAAAACAGGTAGATGCTGGATTTTTGCTGGATTAAATTTTATTAGAGAAAGAATTGCAAAAAAATATAATTTAAAAGAATTTGAATATTCACAAAATTATATTGCCTTTTATGACAAACTAGAAAAAATCAATTATTTTATTGAAAGTATTGATGACTTTTTAACTTGTGATAAAGATGATCGCACTTTACAACATATATTAAATACCGGTATCCAAGATGGTGGTCAATGGGATATGTTTGTTTCTTTGGTAGAAAAATACGGATTAGTCCCTAAAGACGCTATGATTGAAACTAAGGTTAGTTCAAACACGCGTTATATAAATAGTGTTATTAACCAAAAACTTAGGCAATATACTGCAAAAGCTAGACAGTTTGGAAAAGGTGATAAATTAAATAAATTAAAATCTGAAACTATTAAAGCATTATATCGCTTATTAGTTGCTTCTTTTGGCTTACCACCTAAGTCTTTTTCATTTGAATATGTTGATAAAGATAAAAACTATAACTTAATTGAAGATATTACACCACAAAAATTTTATAAAGAATTTTTAGAAAATGATTTAAGCGATTATGTTTCAGTAATAAATTCACCAACAGATGATAAACCATTTTATAAATCTTATACAATTGCGTATTTAGGAAACGTAGTAGATGGAAATCCTATTAGACATTTAAATTTAGAGATGTCTGAAGTGAAAGAGCTTATTCTTAAACAAATGAACGATGAAGTAGTTTGGTTTGGCTGTGATGTTGCTAGTTATGGTGATCGTGATTCTGGTGTTTGGGATGACCAAAGATATGATTATGATGAAGTATTTAATTTAGATTTAGACTTATCTAAAGCAGATATGTTAGATTATTCTCATTCACAAATGAATCATGCAATGGTATTAACCGGCGTATCTATTAAAAACGATAAGCCTACTAAATGGAAAATTCAAAACTCTTGGGGAGATAAATCGGGTAAAAAAGGATATTATTTAGCAAGTGATAGTTGGTTTGATAAATTCGTCTATCAAGCAGTAATAAACAAAAAATATTTATCAGACAAACAACTTAAAGCCTATGAAAAAGAACCTATTGTTCTTAATCCTTGGGATCCTATGGGTTCACTTGCATAAAACAAAAAAGTTCAGCTCAGCTGGACTTTTTCTTTAAAATATAGGAATTAAAAATAAAAAATGTTATAATTAAATAGGTGATAAAATGTATAAAATACTAAAAAAAGAAATATTAAATCAGGATGTAGATTTAATGGTTATAGAAGCCCCCCTAGTTTCTAAAAATACTAAGCCGGGGAATTTTGTTATTATTAGAGTAGATAAAGATGGAGAAAGAATACCTTTAACTATTTTAGAAAACGATAAAAACACAATTACTATTGTTTATCAAAAACTTGGATATTCTACCATCCAACTTGGAAAAAAAGAAGTAAATGGTCATCTTGAAGATGTAGTTGGCCCATTAGGCAAATCTAAAGAAATAAAGTTTTATAAGCGAATTATCGGAATCGCTGGTGGAGTAGGTGCTGCTCCTTTATACCCGCAACTTAAAGCCTATTCTGAAATTGGCTGTAAAGTTGATCTAATCATTGGGGCTAGAACCAAAGAACATCTTATTTTAGTCGATAAATACAAAAAATTTTGTGATAATATTTATTATGCGACTGATGATGGTTCTAAAGGTGTTAAAGGTTTTGTCACTGACGCAATGAAACAAGTTTATAAAAATAACCATTACGATTTAGCTATCGCAATAGGTCCTTTAATCATGATGAAAAATTCTTATCTTTTAAATAAAAATTATAATTTAGAAACTGATGTATCTTTAAACCCAATAATGATTGATGGGACAGGCATGTGTGGCAATTGTCGAGTTAGTATTAATGGAAAAACCTATTTTGCATGTGTAGATGGACCTGATTTTCCTGCCGAAGGCATCGATTTTGAAGAATTATTTCATAGGCAAAACTATTATAAAAAAGAAGAACATAAATGCAAAATGCAATTGGGTGATTCAAAATGATAAAAAGACAAACTATGCCTCTACAAGATAAAAATATTCGCAATAAAAACTTTGATGAAGTTGCGCTCGGTTTTGAATTAAAACAAATAAAAATAGAAGCTTCTCGTTGTTTAAATTGTAAAAATCCCTTATGTGTGAAAGCTTGTCCAGTAAATATAAATATTCCAAAATTCATTAAAGAAATCATTAAGGATGATTACGAAGAAGCCTATTCAACAATCTACAAAGAAAACATTATGCCTGGTGTTTGTGGAAGAGTTTGTCCTCAAGAAAAACAATGCGAAGGTGCTTGTGTTTTAGGAATCAAACAGGAAAGTGTCTCTATTGGAGCATTAGAAAGGTTTTTAGGAGACTATTCTTTAGAAAACAACATTTTTAATAAAGAAAATATTATTGAAAATAATTTAAAAGTAGCTATAGTAGGCAGTGGCCCGGCTGGTTTAAGTGCTGCGGCTAGTTTGAGACGTTTAGGATATAGTTGCGATATTTATGAAGCATTACATGATTTCGGTGGAGTTTTAAGATATGGAATTCCTGAATTTAGATTACCCAAGTCTATTGTTGATGAAGAAATCAATCGCCTTAAAAATTTAAATATTAATTTTCATAAAAACACTATAATTGGAAAGACTTTAACTGTTGACCAATTATTTAATGAATATAACTATAAGGCAATCTTTGTTGCTACTGGAGCTGGTTTACCAAAATCACTCCATATCAAAGGCGAAAATCTCAACGGAGTTTATTATGCAAATGAATTTTTAACTAGGGTTAATCTTATGAAAGCCTATCAATTTCCTAACTCGCCTACACCAATAAAAGTTGGAGATGTTGTTTGTGTAGTTGGAGGAGGCAATGTAGCTATGGATGCAGCAAGAGTAGCAAAAAGATTAGGTGCAAAAGAAGTTTTTGTTCTTTATAGAAGAGATATGGAAGCTTTGCCTGCTAGAAGAGAAGAAATCAACCACGCTATTGAAGAAAAGATCGATTTCAGGCTTTGTTTAAATCCAGTTGAGTTAATTGGTGAAGATTATATTCTAAAAACTGTTAAAGCTGAAATAATGAAATTAGGCGAAAAAGATAGTTCTGGAAGAAAGAGACCAATTCCAACAGGAAAATATAAAACATTTAAGATAGATTCATGCATAATTGCAATTGGACAAAATCCTAATCCAATTTTAAAAAATACTACTAACAATTTAAAAGTCGATCAGAAAGACAGAATTATTGTAGAAAACTGTCAAACTTCAATTCCTGGAGTTTTTGCTGGGGGAGATATTGTTACTGGTGCCGCTACTGTTATCGAAGCTATGGGCGCAGGTAAACGCGCAGCTGAAAGCATTAATAAATACATTAAAAGCACTTTATAATAAGTGCTTTTTCTTTTTATATTGACAAATTGCAATAATAAGTATATAATTATGACAAGGTTGTCATATGGAGGTAAAAAATGCCTACTGATACATTTTATAATTTAAACAAAGAAAAAAAAGATCGAATACTAAATGCAGCAATTTTTGAGTTTTCAAATAAAATCTATGAACAAGTCAATTTATCCGACATCATTAAAAAAGCAAAAATACCTAGAGGTAGTTTCTATCAATACTTTAAAGATAAAGAGGATTTATATCTTTATTTAATATCAGTAATTAGAGAAACAAAGATTAACTATCTTTCAAGTTCGCTAATAAACGATGAAGATATTCCCTTTTTAGATTTAGTAAAAATCATGTTTGAAGATGGTATAAATTTTGCGATTAACCATCCCAAATACGTTATGATTTTAGATTTGCTACTCAACAATAAAAATCAATTATATGAAAAGCTGATGAAGGATAATATAAAAATTGCCAAAAAAATCTATAAAGAAATGATTGATAAAGACAAAAAGCTAGGAAGAATTAATAAAGACATTGATACTGAAGTTTTTGCAGAGATAATTGTGAATTTAACTACAAACATATCACTAGATAATTTAGATTTAGAAAACCCAAAACAAAGCTACAAAATCATGATTGAAAAGATTGAAAAAATTTTAAATATTCTTAAGAAAGGTGTACAAAACAATGAATAACATTTTTGAAGTAAAGGATTTAAAATTTAAGTATCATAAGAAGCAAGAAAATGTTTTAAAAGGAATTAATTTCGAAATTAAAGAAGGCGAAATATTCGGCTTTCTAGGGCCAAGTGGAGCTGGGAAAAGCACAACTCAAAAAGTGATTATTAAAATTTTAGAAAATTATAACGGAAATATTTTATACAAAGGAAAAGATTTGAAATCTTATGATAATCAATTTTTTGAAGACATTGGAGTTAGTTTCGAAATGCCAATTCATTTTTCAAAAATGACTGCTATGGAAAATATGTCTTTCTTCCAACAGCTTTATAAAAAGAAGGCAGATATTCAACAACTTATGACAAGAGTAGGCCTATGGGAAGACAAAGATAAAATGGTTGGCGAGTATTCAAAGGGTATGAAAATCAGATTAAATATGGTTAGAGCCTTATTGAATCAACCTAATATGTTATTTTTGGACGAACCGACAAACGGCTTAGATCCAACAAATGCAAAAATTTTAAAAGACCTTATTAGAGAGTTTAGGAGTGAAGGTGGAACGGTGTTTATTACTTCACATATTATGGCTGATATTGATCAATTATGTGATAGAGTTGCCTTTATAGTTGAAGGAGAAATTAAAGAAATTGATTCCCCAAGAAATCTTAAGATACGCTATGGTCAAAGAGTAGTAAAACTTGAGTATAGCGAAAATTCAAAAATAATCGAAAAAGAATTCCCTTTAGAAAACCTTGGTGAAAACAAGGAGTTTATTAACTTAATCAAAACTAAAAATATTGAAACAATCCACAGCGGAGAAACAACTTTAGAAGATATTTTTATTAAAGTGACAGGAGTTAAACTAGATAATGAAAACCAATAGATTTTTTTATCTTATCAAGGGAGAACTAATTCGATTACATAAATACAAGGTTACTACCGTTAGTCTTATGATCGCTATTATATGGGGTGTTGTTTTATACTTTGTTGAAGGCGATATATTTAATAGCCTTTTACCATTTCTCATCTTAATCGATGCAACTATGATGAGTTTAATGTATATTGGTAGTGTAATGTTTTTCGAAAAAAAGGAGTCAACTATATCAACCATGCTAGTAACTCCGTCTAAACATTCAGAAATAATTTTATCTAAGATTTTCGCAAATACAATTCACAATTTCTTCTCAACAGCCTTAATTATTATAGCTTTTGTTTTAATAAAAGATATTCAAATCAACTATTTCTTAATAGCATTAGCCGTTATTATTGCAACCTTATTCCACACAACTATTGGATTGTTATTATCTTATTACCAAAAAGATTTTACAACTATGTTAACGACAATCATGTCGATTTCATTTGTTTTGGTTATACCAAGTGCGCTTTATGGTTTTAACATATTAACTGCTGATATTTGGGAATATATCTTATTGATAAACCCAATTCAAGCTGCAGCTGAAATTATCAACCAATCTTTTAAACCGATAGATTTAAACTGGAAATATTATTTTTCAATTGCATATCTTGTTGTCGGTGGTATATTAGTATATAAATATTTAGTTTTATCAAAATTTAAAAAATATGCAGTATCAATAAGTGGGGTGTAAGAATGATTAAAACTATCCTTAAATCGGAGTTAAAAAATATTACTAGAGATAGTATGTATATCTTTTTTGTTTTCTACCCTGTAATTTTAGGTATTGTCGGGTATTATCTTATACCTTATTTAGAAAAACAAGTTTCCCCAACAAGCCTTGTTCCAGAAATTGTTTCAATGATTTTAATTCTTCTAACAGGTTTTATTTTTGGAGCATTAACTGCATTCACGTTACTAGATGATAAAGACGATAATGTTTTAATGAGTTTAAAAGTTACGCCAATTTCAGTTAAAGCTTATGTTATGGTTAAATTAATCATTAGTTTCATATTTGGTTTTATAGCTACTTTGGTCATTGTACTAACAACAAAGTTTTTACCAGGGTCTTCATTCTTTACAATCTTACTTATTTCTATTCTTGGCGCTTTACAAGCACCTGGAGTCGCTTTAATTGTAAATTCATTTTCAAGTAATAAGGTTGAAGGATTTGTTATTATGAAAATGTCAGCACTTATACTTGCGTTTCCAGTAATTGCTTTTTTCATACAGTCATGGCAAGAGGTATTTTTGGTTTTTGCTCCTGGTTTTTGGTCTGCTAGATTAATCCAAATGGAATTGTTGCCACAAATTGATGTAAACTTTACATTTACAATCTACTTCATTATTGGTGTAATTTATAACATATGTTTTGTATATGTATTTATGAAATTATATACTAGAAAAAGCAATCTTTAGTGATTATTATGGATAATAATTATCGTTGTAAATTATGTAACGAAAATATGGATTACTTCATTAAAACAAGAAACCGAAAATACTATCGCTGCCCAAATTGTGATTCTATTCAATTACACGATAGCTTTTTCTTAAAACCAAAACTTGAAAAAGCACGATATGAAACTCATAATAACGATATAAATGATTCAGGTTATCAAGAATTCGTTGCGCCAATTACAAATTATATAATACAAAACTTTCAATCAAATCACTTAGGACTTGATTATGGCGCGGGCCCAGGCCCAGTAATTTCAAAGGTTCTAAAAGACCACCATTTTCAAGTTAAACTATATGATCCATATTTTCATAAACATGATGAACTGTTAATAAGAAAATATGATTATATTATTGCTTGCGAAGTAGTTGAACACTTTAACAAGCCGGCCAAAGAATTTGAACTTCTTAAGAGAATACTCAAAGAAAACGGTACTATCATTATGATGACTAATATATACAATGACGATATTGATTTTAATGAATGGTACTACAAAAATGATGAAACTCATGTTATTTTTTATACAAAAAAAACTTTTAATTATATCAAAAATCATTATAATTTCAATGATTTAAAAATTCATAATAGTTTAATTATATTAAATTAAAAAACCGCTATTATTAGCGGTTTTACATTTATATAAAACATTACTATCCTAAAAAATCAATCATTTTTTCTAAACCATTTATTAATTGTTCTCTTGAGCAAGCCAAACTAATTCTTACAAAGTTTTTGTCTTGGCCAAATTTATTACCATCTGAAATAAATACTCCGATTTTTTGTAGTTCTTCTGTTAACTCAGTTGAATTATATTTTGAATTATTTATTTTAACCCACGCTAAATATGTACCTTCTAAAGGTAAAACTTCAAGCATGTTTCCGTGTTGAGCAAAATATTTCTTCATAAAAAGGTAATTATCATAGATATGATTATTTTGTAAATCCACCCATTTTTCTCCTTTTGTGTAAGCAGTCTTTACGGCTGTGATGGCCATAAGATTTGGAGTAGAAAGGTGTAACTGTTCATATCTACTTTTTATTTTTTCTGAAAACTCCTTGTTTCGGGTTATAATTTGTGCAATTTGTAGTCCAGCAATATTAAAAACTTTTGTTGGTGCTGAGATTATTATAATATTGTTATATTGATTAAAATAATTAGCTAATGAAATAAATTTACTATGTTGCATAATTATATCTGAGTGAATCTCATCAGAGATAATTAAAACATTATATTTACTAGCTAAATTAATTAATTTATCCAATTCTTGTTTTCGCCATACCCTTCCTACTGGATTATGAGGACTGCAAAAGACAAGTATCTTTACTCCTGAATTAAATTTATTTTCTAAATCTTTAAAATCTATCCGATAATGGTTATTATCAAGAATTAATTCGTTTTCCTCTACAACTCGATCATTTGTTTCTATAACACGTCTAAAGACGTGGTAAACAGGGGTTTGGATTAATATTTTATCAGTGTGATTACTAAACAATTCTAGGCAGACACTTAAGCCATTTAATACTGTTGGGCAAGGTATGACTTCCTCTTTTTTTATAACAACCTGATAACGATTTTTATACCATTCACAAATGATTTCACTATAATCATCACCAATACTCGCATATCCAAAAGCCCCATGTTCAGAGCGTTTTTTGAGCGCCTCTTTAATAGCTGGTGCTGTTTCATAATCCGAATCAGCGATTGAAAATGTATATATATCATCTGTATTTGAATGCTTTTTTGCTAATTCCCATTTTATGGAATCAGTATTTTTACGATTAAGTGTTTTAAATAGTTTTCCCATATTCCCTCACTCCTTATATCCCTTTTTATTATATCTTTTATTAATTTTATACGCAAGTATACCTAAAAAAGAAAACTTTTAATGTAAATCACCAATAAATATCTACTTCTAATCGTATATGTAGTATAGCAGATTATTTTATGCTATTATTAAACTAACCTTAAATATATTTGCAAGGAAGTGAGCCTATGTATAAAAAAAATAAAAAAAAATTATTAGCGACCTTTATAATCGCTTTCTTAATTTTGGTTTTTTCTTTTGGTTTATTACATAACTCAGAAAAGAAATCTTTTTTAGAAACAATGGATCTTTCTCCAACAGAATCTTCTTATCCTTTAAGTCCACCATGGGGAACTGATGATTCAGATTATAGTGATCAACAATATTATTTAAATACTATAAACATTTTCAATGCCTGGGAAATTGAAACAGGTAGTTCTGATATTACTGTAGCTATTGTTGATAGTGGAAT
>JAIPGD010000024.1 GCA_021736305.1 Candidatus Izemoplasma sp. | reverse complement strand
CCATAGTGTGTATGTATTTCTCTTTTTTAACACTTACTAACAACTTTTTACCTCCTTTGTTAGTCTGCTGGTCAACAAGTTTCCCCCAGGATTTACATCCCAAGCCCCGACATCTTCAGTGTCGTGGGTCGTTGACTAACATTAGTTTTTACCTTTTTTATATAAGTGATATTAGATGTATTATATGGAAGTGTATTATATAATATCTTATACATATCTTCTTTTGAAAATTTATCAAATATGTTATCATTAAAATATGAAGAATATTCTATTAATTCTGGTATCATACTTATTATTCGTAAAACCATATATTTATTAAATACAGATTTGAAAGACGGATGTTTATATAAATTCTCATCAGTCTTTCTTAATAAATTATTTACTATATTAAATATTGTTAAATCTTTAATCGTCTGCATTGTATATCCAATTGATGTATTAAATATTTTGGTAATGCGATGTCAGGAAAACTATAATTACTATCTCCAAATAAACAATCAGGAGTTTTATTTATTTCTATAAATGTTTCTCCTATATGACTACTTAAATATCTAATAATATCCTTTGAACTTATATTTAAATTACTTATTATTTTTATTTGTTTATTATATTTTTTAATACTTTTCTGTAATATATTCCAATATGTAAAACTATTGAAAATAATTGAACTGTCAGTTAAATATAATGGAATACGTGAAGTATATAAATATTTTACATTAGATAATGATTGAAAACACCAATTATCATATATCTCACATGTATTAATAATTATAATATTATCAAGTTTTATCTTCTCGATATAATCCTTTAGATAATGATTAAAAATAATTTTGAAATTCTTATCTATATCAATATAATTATTATTTTTAAATATATATGACATCCCTTCCAAATTTATTACTTCTTTAAATATATTAGAAGATAATTCATGTAAAGGTATTAATTGATATTTCATATATTATTCCTTTAAAAATTTATTTTTAATCATATCAGGTGTAATCGTATTGAAAAATTTATTCATGTCATAAAAATAAGCTTCAGGTAAATTTTCTTCAGGTTTCCATGCTAAATGTATATATCTTAACCCTGTTAAATATTCTTTCAACTTCTCATTCGTATCTTTAGTAATTCCGATAACTGTAAATGAACGTAATTTATTATATATTAATATCGGTATTTTATTCACTTTATTACAATCAGATACTGCCTGTGACCAAAATTTGAAAATATGATCAGATGTTAATTCATCTGGATGTTTATCAAATGACCCATCTTTATATCCTGCCTTCAATTCTATACTAAATATATTCGTTAAAAATTCTCCATCTTTATGAATGGCATGTATATCACCTGATAAATTCTTATCTACATTCTGGTATACTTTTAATAATCCACCTGATGATATCTGTCTCCAAAATAATAAAGGATTAGACGACCCCTGTACCCATATTGATAAAAATTTACTGAAATCTCTTTCAAATTGACTTCCCTTTTTAGATTTACTGCTCATATGTTACCTCTCTAATGGTTTATTATATAAATATACTTGTATTTAATAAAAACATAGTTATATTATTAAAAAATATATAATATTTTGAGGTTATTTATGCCAAATTTAAAATATCTTGATACTATTTCCTTATTACCTAATAATAATATTAAAGATTGGTCTATTATATTTAATAATATGAAATATCTCGAATGTGTAGCTTTCCAATTCCCTCATTATACTAATAAAGGTAAAACTCTATGTTATTATACTATGAACTTGGATTATGAAAATAATAATCTAAATCCTAAATTAAATAATCATATTTTATCTACTGATTCTCATCAAATATCCAATTCTTCCTTAATTAATATTGCTAATATCTTTGATGATTTTATTATTAAAGAACTTGAAATGCAATTCAGAAATAATTATAATGAAGTGGTTGATTATGACAAAGAAAATGTTAGTATGACAATTAAAAGTATTAATACCTTCTTCCTTTATAAAAATTCATTGACCTTTAATAAAATTTACTGCAATTCCGAGGTTTCATCTAATTTACAATCTATAATAAATTCAGATATTCATATTACTGATATATCTTTAAATTACAAAGAACAATTTCTTACTTATTTTCACCTGTCACCATTTATATCATCTATCTTTATTATTCCAGAATATTTAATTAAAAAATCTTCTGACAAATATGAATGTAAATTTTATATAAAATATTATAATTCACATAATTCTGATAAAATCAATTTTATGTTAGCAGATTTTTATACCGATTTAGATAAATAATATACGTAACGTATAATAATTATTTAGAAATGTACTTATATGATATTATCAGAACAAAAATTAATCAAAAATCTTTATCTGCAAATTAAATCTAATGGTATTCTTCTTGAAGGTCAAAATGAAGACCAAGCTTTAAATAAATTAAAAAAAGCTAATCAAGAAAATGTCTATGAACGATTATTAAAACTTACCTCACCTTATAAAGATACTCAAGCAGGTAAAAATAACAAGCATTTACCTAAATTAGTTGATTTTTATTTAAATGAACATATTTCATTGCAACAAATTGAAATTTATTATACTAAATTTATTAAAAATACTACAATAAATCAAAAAGACATTTCTAAAATGTCTTTTATTGAATTCTCTGAATTAGTTGACACTACAGTTACAAAATTAAATGTAGCTAATAAAGATATTATAGATAAACCTATTAATGAAGATGATAATGTAAAAATATACTTAGGGGATTCTCAAGAAAAATGTATTCAGTATGGACAGGGAACTAAATATGGTTTTTGTATTAGTGCCGACGGAGCTGGAAATGCTTTTCATACTTATAGAAGATTAGCTACAAGTTTTTATTTTATATATTTTAACAAACCAAATCAAAATGCTAAAGAAGGTTTTATAGTTCTTCAAGCTAATCCTGATAATAAATTTAAAATAAATTATGCCACTACAAATCAGGATATTGATATTTCATGGGAAGAACTAATTAATAAATTCCCCGAATTAAAAAACAAAAAGGATATATTAAAGAATATTCCTTTATCGTCTGAAGAAAAACATTTATATGACACTATTTTTAAAGCCGACAGTATATTAAAGTTAACTAATATTGATGATAAAATAATGTATGTAAAATTAGGTAAAGAAATTAAGGATACAGAATTTGATCAAATGAATGATAAGGTTAGAAATACAATATTGGAAACTTATATTGAAGTTGGAATGTATGATGTTCCATTAAAATATATTGAAAACGATAAAAAGTTAATGGATAGATATATAAAGAAATTATCACAACGATTTGATATTAAAATTAAAAATAACTACGATAGTTTTACTCCACATGAACTAGAATTTGCAACGGAAGAGCAAAAACAATTAGCTGTTAAACGATATGGATCTGCTATTAAATACATTAAAAATCCAAGTGAAGAATTACAGAAATTAGCTGTCAAACAAAATGCAAATTTTATTCAATATATTAAAAATCCAAGTGAAAAAGTACAACAATTAGCTGTTCAACAAAATGCATATGCTCTTCAAGTTATTGAAAATCCAAGTGAAGAATTACAGAAATTAGCTGTTCAACAAAATGGATATGCTATTCAAGTTATTGAAAATCCAAGTGAAGAAGTACAGAAATTAGCTGTTCAACAAAATGGAGATGCTATTCGAGATATTATTGAAAATGGAATAACTCCAAGTGAAGAAGTACAAAAATTAGCTGTTCAACAATATGGATATGCTATTCAATATATTAAAAATCCAAGTGAAAAAGTACAACAATTAGCTGTTCAAGAAAATGGTGAAGCTATTTATTATATAATTGATAATGGAATAACTCCAAGTGAAGCAGTAATACGAATAGCAAAACGTAAAGGTGTAGAAATATGATATTATCAGAACAAAAATTAATCAAAAATCTTTATCTGCAAATTAAATCTAATGGTATTCTTCTTGAAGGTCAAAATGGAAATTTAAACGATATTAATAAAATAGTTGATGAAATATATAACAAAGTTTTTATTAAAGGAAAAACATCCAAAGATTATGATATACAGGATGAATTTTATGCCTTTTTAACTGGCGGTGCGCAGTCTTTTGGATTTGTAAATTATAGGATAGAACGCAAAATAACACCAGACGAACATAAAAAATATCAAACCGCATATGCGGAAGTTGCCAAAACAATACAAATTGATAAAAATAAATGGAAATCTGACGCAGACGGTACTTGGTGGGCATTTTTTAAGAAAGGTGTAGATAATAAAGAGTCGAATAATTATAAAAGATATTTATCTCTAAAAAAACCTAAATTAAAACAACTTAGTGAACATTTTGGTATTTTATTAAATAACTTATATGATATACCATCGGTTTTCTCTTGTAAAATGCCTGCGGATTCGATTCAATTCATAAATGCAGTTGATGATATTGTTATTTATTTTCAAGACCCGAAAGATAAAGATAAGATAGAAGATGCTATAAAAAGTTCTGGTATTGAAACAGTTGATAGGAAAAGTTTATATCGTTCCGATTATGGTCAAGATAAAACAATGGATGCAACTACTGGTAAAAAAAGTTCTGATACTGAGATATTAAGTAGACAATATGCTAAAGCATTTCAAGCTATAATGAATCAAAAAGATAGCAACGGAATGACAAATTTTGGTAAATTAAAAGGTCATAAAGAAATCGACACGAAAAAATACTTGAAAGATATTTTATTAAAAATATTTAATTCAGAAGCTGAACATAGAGATGTCAAATTATAAAGGTGCTTATATGATATTATCAGAACAAAAATTAATCAAAAATCTTTATCTGCAAATTAAATCTAATGGTATTCTTCTTGAAGGTCAAAATGAAGCAAAAAAGGAAAAATTTGATATATCATCTACTTCCAATGACATGTTAAAGACTGCAATACAATTATTGACTGAATTAGAGAAAATCCAACCTAATTCTGAAAATTTGATAGTTGGGGGAGCAGTTCGTGATTTATTATTAGGACATGAACCACATGATATTGATATAGCATCAAATATTGACATAGATAAAATAGAAAAACATTTTAAAAGTACAGATATAGGTAAATCTAAAGATTTCGGAATCATTCAAGTGCAATATGGAAAATATTTATATGAAATTGCAAACTTCAGAACTGAGGAAGGTTATTCAGATTTTCGTAGACCTGATACAATTAAAGTTGTTAATACTTTTGAACAAGATGCAGCTCGTCGTGATATTACAATAAATGCTTTAGGTATTGATAAAAATGGAATTATTTATGATTATGTCGGAGGAATTGAAGATCTTAAAAATAATTTAATTAAAACTGTAGGTGACCCATTTAAACGTTTTACTGAAGATGCTTTAAGATTAATGAGAATTGGACGATTTGCATCTAAATACGGATTTAAAATAGACCCTAATACTAAAAATGCTATAACAGAATTAAAACATTTAATTACTAAAATCGCACCTGAACGTATTAAAGATGAATTATTTAAAATGGCTTCATCTGGAGGCAACGTTTTAGCTAATTATATAGAACATTTACAAGAAACTGGATTATTAAATATTATATTACCAGAAATCTCTAAATTAAATGATAGTCCTCATAATCAAGAACATCACCCAGAATCTCCTCATGTATTTGGTCATATAATGCACTCATTACGTTATAGTAGATCAAAGGAATCTATTGTTAATATGGCTATCTTATTTCATGATATCGGAAAATTAGTAACTCAAAGTATTAATAAAAATAATCAAATAAGTTATTATGGTCATGAAGGCAGTGAAGGTCAAAAATTATTTGAATCTATCGCTACTCGTTTAAAATTAACAAATATCGAAAAGGAAACAATACTTTTTGCTATAAAATATCATATGTATTTAGGTAATTTTAAAATTATGAAAAAATCTAAAGTATTAGCTATAAGACAAAATCAATATTGGAATGTCCTAAAAGAAGTTATGTATGCAGATACTTCTTCTAGAGGATTTACTGAAAGTGAAGATATTTATAATGATGAAATGCAGTATATTGAAGACCTTTATCAACAATTCGGCAATAAAGATCAAGTCGAAAGTAAAATTAAATCTTTAGTCGATGGTCGTAAAATTATGCAACTCAGACCTGATATTAAAGGTGCTAATATAGGAATTGTTATTAATTATATAAAAGATTACATAATTGAAAATGATTTTCAAGTTAGTCAAGAAACTGTCAATGATTTAATTAAAAATTATAAGGTATAAAAATATGATATTATCAGAACAAAAATTAATCAAAAATCTTTATCTGCAAATTAAATCTAATTGTATTCTTCTTGAAGGTCAAAATGAAGCAAAAGTTATTAGCTATGAAATAGTTAAATCCACTAATAAAGGAAAACATTTTTTATTTAAAGTGGAAGTTAAACCTGGGTTATTTGTTTATCATCTTAATATAGTTCCATATAATCAAGATATTAATGATGAAAATAAAAACGTTTTTTATGGAAGAGTAAAATCATTTCAAGGAAATCCATTAATGAGTTTTGGTACAATTAAACCTCATGAATATGAAATAGAAAAGATTTTGAATCCAGAACCTCCTGATTCTGAACCAGAGAAACCAGATACATCCCCAACTCCTCCTATAAAAGATCCAGATGATAATCAACCATTTCTTTCCGATATATTTAAAAATCTTCCCCGAAAAACCACATATCACTTGGATTGATTGATTTTTTTCACATAATTTTATAAATATAATTGAACAAATTCTTCCCCGCCGCATTCCCCCGCCTTTAGGCGTGGGGTTAGGCGGGGCACTTGTAAAGTAGTTTGTCAATAAGAATTGTTTTGGCTATAATGTATGGTATAATAAAGATATGATAGTAAGAACTTTAAAACTTAAATTAACCAAAAAGCAAGAAATCCAGCTAAATCAGTGGCTTTGGAATCTTACTTCAATTTATAATTGGGGAATAAAAAAAATAGAATTTAACGCTAAGGATAATATATATTTTTCTCCAAAGACTTTCCAAAATTTATTGGCAAACCATGGAAAGAAATTAGATATACCTTCTCATACTATTCAAGGAACTTTAAGTCAAGTCTACAATGCTTGGCAAAGATGTTTTAAGAAATTAGCAAAAAAACCAAAACTTAAGGGACAAAGGAATAAACTTAATTCCATTCCTTTTCCTGATCCACTTAAACAACCAAAAGACAACAAAATTAGTGTTCCAGGAATAGGAAAGATTAGATTACACAAACAAGAAATACCTAATGCAAATATAAAGTGTGGAAGAATTCTTAAAAAAGCAAGTGGATGGTATTTATGCTTATGGCTTGATACAGATAACAAATTTAAAGTTAAAGAAACTAATAAAACTATAGGTATTGATCCAGGTTTTTCAACCTTATTAACCTTGTCAGATGGAACAAAAATAGAAAATCCAAGAGAATTAAGAAAAGGAGCAAAGCGTTTAGCTCAAGCTCAAAGAGGTAACAAAAAGAAATTAGTTGCCAAACTTCAAGAAAAACAAACAAATAGAAGAAATGATAGAAATCACAAAATTTCAAGATGGTTGGTAGAAAATTATCAAACTATTTATTATTCTGACGATAATTTCAAAGCTATGGCAAAACATTTTGGGAAATCAGTTATAGAAGCAAAATTAGGAGATCTAATAAACAAAACTTCCTACAAGAGCAAAGTATGCGGCAGGAGTTTTAAACCAATAAATTCAAAATTTACCACCATGACTTGCTCAAACTGTTGGTCCTTAACTGGACCAACAGGCTTGAGTGGGCTTGCAGTAAGGTCTTGGACATGTAGTGTGTGTGGAACACACCATGACAGAGATATTAACTCTGCCAAGGTAGTGCTTAAGACCGGGCTCGGAACGAGCCACGAGGAGGCGGCGTTACGCCGCCGTCAGGAATCCCCTGCCTTTAGGCATGGGGAGGTTCAAATTAAAATATTTAATTATGTTTATATATGAATCATAAAAATAATAAAAAATATAATATATCTGGAAAAAGAAAATGTGAATGTTGCGGTGAAATTGATTTTCTAGAAGAACATCACATTGAAGGTAGAAAAATTAAAAATTTTAATGATAAATTTAATATCACTAATATTTGTCCTTCTTGTCATTATAAAATACATTTAAATAAAATAATATTAGAAGGAAAATTTTTAACATCGGAGGGATATCAGTTAATTTGGCATTCTTCAGATGAAATTTCCAAAACATCTATGGATAAATCTACTCATTTAATAAAAAAATAATATATTTATTAAATAAAATGTATGATTTTTGATAAATAAATATAACGTATTAATCTTTATATTAGGAGTATTTTATATGCCCACTAGACAAATAAATAGCCCAGGTGTTCAAATCAATGAAATTGATAAATCCCAAACATCTCCGGCAATCGTTGGAACTGCATTTCTTGTAATGGGTTATGCACCAAAAGGTGAAATTTATAACCCAGTTGATATAGTATCAGTTTCTGACCTTGAAACTCAGTTCGGAACCCCAACAAACGAAGCTGAAAGATATTTCTATCATACTTGTAGAGAAATTATTAATGAAAAGGGTAATTTAATCGCTTCAAAATTACCATATTCAAATACTATGGATCAGTATTATAAATATATTCCTCTTAATGTAGATATTGCTGGTGCTATACCTTTATCCTTATCAGGCATTCAGGCATTAAGTTCAAATATTGAGTTTGATGCAAGTACCGCTCCCGCATTATTAGATTTACAGAATTCTACTACAATTGATGAATTCATGGAAATTCAAGTAGGTTCAGCAAGTGATATTTCAAATTCTGATTATGATACGCTTAAAGCTGGTGGCGGTTGGTCAGGTGTTCCTGCAAGTGCAGAATTCGTTATAGTTAATGAAAATAAATCTACTGTAAGTGGTCCTAAAGATGATGAAGGTATATTTATTTCAGTAATTGACCCAATTCGTGGTATGTTAGTTCAACGTATTATCAGTGAGTCTGATTCAGATTCTTTTGATGTAGTTAAGGCTAATACTGAATTATCAGCTTCCATCTTTAATGCAGAATTATCTGGAACATATGCAAGTACTTCATTCAGTGAAGAAATCTGCACATATTTCCCCACAATGGAATTTGTTAATAATGGTGCTGATGTAAGTGATGAATATTTAAATTGGATTACTGTAGTAGTTTCTAAAACTATATCCAATTCTAATCAGCAAGGTAATCTTGATATTTCTGTTCAAGAAGTATTCGCAGGTTCTGTCAAAACAGATGCTAAAGATTTAGCATCAGGTAACTCAGTATATATTGGTGATATTATCAATCGTAATTCTAAATATATTAATTGGTATGCTACTAATAATACTTCCCATCCATTATCTGCTGTAACTGATGGAACTTGTTTATATGTTAAACCTCAAGATATATCATTAATGAGTTTCTCTGATGCAGATTCAGTAAAATTAATTGATGGTGACTCTGTAGTTACTCATATGGAAATTGTAATGGAAAAGGTATCTAATATAAATGAACGTCAGCTTGATGTAGTAGTTGATGCAGGATTATCAACTATTGCTGAATTCTGCAAAGGTACTGCTTCTGTGTTTGATCCAGTAAATAATGATCCCTATCAGGGTCTTGGTATCACTTCAAGTACTGATACTGAAAATTGGAGAGCTGTTTGCAGTTCTATTGATAACTTCTGCCGTAATGTACGTAAGGATTGTATGGGTATTGTTGACGGTCCTCGTAATTTAGTTCTTGAAGGTAATCAAAAGAAAATTCGTAAAACTGCTCCCGAAAATACCATCGGTAATACTATTATCCCAGCTCTAAAATATTGCAGTGGATTAAATTCAAGTTATTTATCCGCTCCTTATTTAGATTGGTTAAAGAAAACTGATGCCGCTTCCGGTAATTCTTTCTGGATTCCTGAAAGTTGCAAAGCCGCTGGTATATATGCTAGAAATGATGTCGTAGCTGAAATCTGGGATGCTCCCGCTGGCTTAAATCGTGGTATCATGACTGAAGTATTTGATTTAGCTTTTAATCCTAAACAGAAAGAAGCTGATATTATCTATCCTAAAGCATTTAATTACGCCATTCAGTATCCTGCTGAAGGTATAGTTCTTGAAGGTCAGAGAACTGCTCAAGTTAAACCTTCAGCTTTTGATAGAATTAATGTTCGTCGTCTATTCCTTAGACTTGAACGTTATGTATATCAGATTGCTCGCTATTTCGTCTATGAACCCAATAATGAGTTCACAAGAAGAAGATTAATCGCTACAATCGAACCTACATTCGCTGCTATTAAATCAAAAGGTGGATTATATGACTATAAGCTAGTCTGTGATTCAAGCAATAATGATAGCACAGTTGTAGATAATAACGAATTAAGAGTAGCAGTATTACTAAAACCTGTTCGTACAGCCGAATTCATAATTGTTGATTTCGTAGCTCTTCGTACAGGTGGGAGTTTTGAAGAAGCTCTCTAATTCTAATCTAATTTAATAGAAAGAGGTCAATGAAAATTGACCTCTTTTTTATTTCATCCATTTGAATACTAAATTACCACAATCCCAAATTCTATAATATCCGTTTAATTGCATATTTTGCCATTCAGTTAAATCATTATTATAATTATTTAACTTATATTTAAGAAGTTGTTTTCTGAAATTAAATCGGTGATATCGTTTAAACATGTTCTGTTTATTGAAATACCAATAATTAGGTTTAGAAATATGATCTAATTTCATTCCAATAATCTCATAAAATTTCCCCGTATTCCATCTAATATCTGAAAAACTTATTATAACTGATGGATTATATCTCTTTATGAAATATTGAAATAATTTAGAACCTATACCATTTATATTAAAATGAGCTATAGTTGCAAATCTAATTAATTCATATTCATTGACATTAGATTTATGTCCTAATGCCTTTCTTGTGTTACCAAATGTCATTATAGCAATTAATCTATTCTTATAAAATGCTCCTAAACGTATAGAAGACTTATCCTTTCCTTGTATATGATATTTCTCTAAAAATTTATCTTTTAATGTATTATTAATCTCTCTTATTTCACATTTTCTTGCATGTAATTTATAATTATTAGTTACTCCTAATATATATTTTAAACGATTTATTACTATATCTGATTTAGTCATCCATTCATCTTCAAATATCTGAATTAAACGAATATTATGTTCTTTACATTTTAAATACTTATTCTTATGATAATTTTTATCAATTCTATCACTTTCCCTGTGCCAATATAATCCATGATATTCTATACCAATCTTCTTAGAAGGAATATAAATATCAATTTCAAATCCTAATGAACGGTCATTGAATATTGCATCTGGACACCTTTGCTTCACAATATTATATATTTCTCGCTGTGTTTGACAATATGATTCACAATTCTTACAATGAATATATTTGAATGCACGTCCACTATTCAATTCATATCTGTCAATATGATTACATTTATTACATTCTAATGTGAAATATCCACTATTTAATTGATTGGGTATTTCATGAATTATATAACGTTTAGAAATTATTGTTTTAATTCTTTCAATATGATTTTTAGCTCTATTTGAACCTCCAATCATAAATCCACATCTCTTACAATTATTTAAATAACCATTTCTAAAATCTCTATAATATAATTCATTTCCACATTTACATAATTGTCTATGTGATAATTTATTTATAATATGATAAAATCTTTGGGAAATATTAAGATCATTGCGAACTGTTTCAAATTTAATATATTCTGTTAACTTAATAATATTACAGATAATATCTTTATTTTCATTTAATATTTTAGTATCACTGAAAGCATGTGAAATACCATTATTGGTTTTTTCACATCTATCATTAATAAATTTTAATATATCTTCAATTGATATATTAACATAATTATTATTATGATAATATTCTTCAAAAGATTTATATATTTCTTCAGTTGTCTTCTTTTTATTATCCGAAGATGATTTCCACATACGAATTTTTCTGATACAACTAACTGAACATGCATATAAATATTCATTGCGTTGTTTACTGAATTTTAATACATTTCCACATATAGAACATGATTGTAATGATTTAATATCATTATTAATGCAATAAAATCTTTCTGAATAAGTTGCATTATCAGAAAGAAATGCAGTTTCAGATATAATCTTTTTATTTAAAGAAGAATTTAAATAAGCTCTCTGTCTTAATATACATGAATTAATTTTGCCATCAGTTCTTAATAATTTAGTTAATTGTTGTTTTAAATCAATTGAACAATCATATTCATATAATGATATATTATTATAATTCACATATGTATTGTTATGAAAACGGCATTTCTTAGAACAAAAAATGCCATATCCTGATTGAAATTTAGTCATCTTTAATAACTTATTACAATGAAGACATTTAGGTGGTATAGATATATCATTCAAAATCCAATAAATCTTTTCACAAAATCGAAGATTATAATCATTAAATAAATTAGTTATTTCTAAATATAAATTATAATCATATTTTTTAAAATAATTTTCAATTGAATGAACTGATGCATCAGATTTAGATTTTTCACATAATATATTATTAATTTTTTGTTTCATAAAATAACCATTTTGTATATTGCTATATATTATCTAACTATATATATATATTATATATCGAAAAAAACCTAAAAAATGATAAATATAATTAGCTATACCTTGGGACTGGGGAACAACCGTGAGGTTGTTCCTTTTTTAACCATTTCTTCCAGCTCCAATAAGATAATCAATATGTTGAATTACTTCGTTATTTAAGTCTAATAGACCGCCATATGGTGTTCCTTTGAAATATGATAGGTCAATATCATATTCATAATCTTGATATGACTCATTCCAAAATGTATCATCACCCTCGTTTCCTTCGTAATTTAATACCATGTAATTCTTTTCCGCATCAATCTTATCTCGCTCAATATGAATGTCTGTCTGAAAATTTCTAATGACAATTTCTTCTTCATTGATTTCTATCCTATATGCATATCTATCTTTGAAATCATTATTGTTAAGATCAGACCCCTTGAATAGCAAATAATCATACTCCGATATCATACTTCTTGTTAAATAATCATTGAACTTATTTGTGTCTTTAACTTCAAAGAATCCAATGATAAATGATGAACTACTACTATTACTTACAAAACCAGTTCTAATTTTCATAATTTTTTACTCCTTATTCACCATATGTGCGAATGAATGATTCTACGTCTGCTGTACCGTGATAGTCGGAATCGAGTAAATATACCTTAGTACCCTTATGAATAATTATATCTTCTTTCACACTATCATTATATTCATCACATAATGTATTGTACTGTTCAATGAAATTTAATTGTGAAAGATAAGACCTGTCCGCATTTATAACGTCATAAATTTCTTGTGTCAAATTAAATATGTCCTGTCCGTCACATAAATATTGTCCACGTACTTTGATATTATTCAAATTATTAAAATCAATCTCATCAAATTTTATGTCTCTGCCTGTAATAACAAAGGATGAACTACTACTATTGCTTACAAAACCAGTTCTAATTTTCATAATTTTTTTACTCCTTAATAATTAGCGATTATCGCCATTACCTTTCAACTTATTTTCTTCTTTTCTCTTAAATAATTTATCGATATTACTTTGAGCAATTTCATCGAGTGTGAAATTTAATTCACATGCAGTAGCAGAAACATACCAGAGAATATCACCTAATTCTTTCTTTAATGCTTCTCTGCGTTCAGATGATAATATTCCATTATCATCTCTAATCATTTTCTTAACCTTTTCCGCAACTTCTCCACTTTCTCCACATAATCCCAATACCGGATAAATTAAATTATTACCTTTATTAGGATAAATTGCAGTTGAACTAGCTTTTGTTTGATATTCATTTAATTCCATATATATGTTCTCCTTTTGTTATTTGTTATAATATAAGTATATCTTATGAGAAATCAACTTCAAATTGAAAATAATGGACAATTTCTTCCGCAATTCAATAAAGCTGTCCTGAATTTTACTGTTTTTTCATTATACCAAACGTCCTTTAAGAAATCAGATATAGATAATATATCAATACCTTCTTTCCAATCACCTTCATTTGGAGTAAATGAACATGGATAATAATGTCCATTAACATCTACATAAGATGAAAATGCAGATGATTCACAAGGTTCTACTAATTGTAATAGACGAAGTTTATCAGGATGGTCTTCAATACATTTACAGAATTTATTAGCTCCGCAACTATCAAATCCTATACTAACCTTATCTTTCATTGCAGTATCAACTAATTGCTTAAATTTGTCCATTGGCAATGAATGCCATTGACTTCCACGACCTTTCCTCTTTAATGATAGAAATACGATTGCATTGAGTTTATTCAATCTTGGATCAATAATTGAATCTTTAATAGTCTCCATACACATATCAAAGGTTTCTTCTGCAACACATATATGAATATTAACTTGCGTCATGCCTCTATCAGTTAATTTCTTAATACTATTATAACAAATATCCTTATTAGCATATCTTGATACTGCAACTGCTCCACAATACTTTGCTAATTTATCCGCAGTTTCATCGGTTATATTTGCGACTGTTATATTAGGAATTATCTGTTTAGACCTACTATATTCCATCATTTTCCATAAATCTGGATTCGCTTCTGCTGTTGCATCAGCTCCGAATGCAATTTGAGTTAATGTAGGAGGAAATTTATCTAATACATTTTTAAATGTATCTATTGACATATTAATGCCCTTTAACGTATTAGATTTATAACACATTGAACAGGGAGATGTTTTATTATTACTATCTGGAACTCCTCCGCAAATTGTAGTACATTCTAAATCTAGAATTTCTGGTCCAAATTCTGAAAAATTTGGATCATCTTTATAATCTTTCCCCCATCGTTCAAAATATCCATTATGTTTATAAAAATTATAATTATAATTATCAGACCGAATACATTTAATGTTTGAATTTTCAATAATCTTATAAGTCATATTATATCCTTTTATTTTTTTATATTTCATATCATGCAAACAATATAATCCGACTTTATTATTTTTCAATTTAATTATGAAAAAAGATAAATATATTATATAATCATGAAAATTATAAGGTTATTGTATTATGAATAAATTTATGAGATATATTAATAAATTAATATTAGAAAATTCGGGGGATTCAATAGAAGTGAAAGGCGATTTTATAGATAGGGAAATTAATACTTCTATATATAGATATGGATATTCAAGACCGTTGAATGTTGAACAGATAAAAGAAAAAGGTTATGAACATTTATTAGATTGTCCTATTCATACGTTCAGAGCTAAGACCGGAATTGAAATGATTCATAAAGAACCTACATTAAAGGAATTGAATAGAATTTATGATAATTGGAATAATATGACTTCAGCCTTAAAGAAAGCTTCGGATAAAAAATCTTTAGATTTCTTTGGACTTACTAATGTTCAGCATTATAATATACTTAAAAATGAATATTGAGGAATTTCATGAAATTTTTTAAAATATGTAATCAAATAATTAATGAAGAAAATAAATTATATTTATTACTTGAAAAGGATCATAGAAATACTATAATCAATAAAATTAAACTTCCGGAAGATGTAGCTAATTATCTTCATGAATTAGATGATAAATATTCTTTATGGTTTGCTGATAAAATTAATAAAATGCCAGAATTTCACAGCAGTCAATATAAAGTAAATTGGATTCGTACTAATCTTCAAACTATAATGCAAGGTATATTGGATTGGATCCGTAATAGTCCTAGTATTAAACTCAATGATTATAATTGGACACAGGCAAGAGAAGCTCAAGAAGAATATCATGATAATCTTGAATCTCAGAGTTTAGAAGGAACTGAAACTAATACTATTATTAAGAAATATAAAGATGGATTCTATTGGGTAGATTTACAATCTTATTCATGTAAAGAAGAAGAACAATTAATGGGTCATTGTGGAGGTTCAGCTAAAGCTCAAACTTTATATTCATTAAGAAAATATGACCCTCACACTCAAACAATCGAAGCTTTTATTACTTTAGCTATTAGTCCAGATGAAAATACTTGGTATCAATGTAAAGGAAAAAAGAATAGTTTACCTAAACCAGAGTATCATCCATATATAGCAGATATTTTAATGTCTTCAGATGTTTTTAAATTTAAAACTGAATATAAGTCTCATCTTGATTTTAAGGCTGAAGATTTAATTGAATATTTAAAAAAATCAGATAAAACACCTGAAATTGAAAAGTTTATTAAAAAAATAACTAGTGATGTCATTACTTACCGTGATTTTGAAGATGTTATAAAAGAATATGAACCATCTAGTAAATATACTCTATATGAGATGGAGTTGGATGATGATAATAATGTTAATCTCCAAGTTAGTATGGATTTTACAATGAAAATTCATAATGAAAATATGCTTGACCATTTTATAAAAAATGAAGTAAAAAGTGGATTACCTGATTACTATGAAGAACTTATTGATATAATTAAATCATTGTTAAATCTTCAAATGAGTTTTAATGTAGATTCAAAAAATATGAGGTGGGATGTTTTTGGAAATAATGTTTCAATACGATTTAATCTTGATTTAAATGATTCTCAATTTTCTGTAGATAGTGATGGATTACAAACATTTAATGAACTATTTAATGATTTACGTTTAAATGAGTCTCGATTAAATATAGATGAGTTTGTATTAGAATTAGAACGAGCGTTAATTCTTTCTAGAATGATTGATGATGCTAGAACTGATGTTATAGATAAATTAGGAGAACTTAATTTATATAAAGTTAAAAACATTGAATTAGATAATGACTTGAATATTGAAATAGATTTTCAAGAATTCGTTATTAATAATGACCGAGTAATACCTGATAGATATAAAATTTTTGATATGGTATCTGGAAGATTAACAGAAAAACAAAAACAACAAGACGGTGACCTTCAATACTATATAGATTTCTTCCATACTATATTTATTAAAGAATTGCAACTTGAAAAAGTTGATTGTATGTTTAAATCATTCACCCCGACTTCAATATATTTCAATTATTTTATACAAGATGGTGATTTTATAGATAATAATAAAATAATAAAAAATATTAAAACTATTAGTAATAAATATGATAGTATTCTTACCAGATTTAGACAATATTATGACACTGTATTAAAACCAATTTATGAAAAATGTTTTTATACATTAGATGATGTCAAATTTGATGAATCATTCTTTAATGCCGAATTACAAAAAGTAGTAAATATACCTATTTATGATAAATTAACAGGAGAACTTATTGCATCGGCGCATATAGATTTTAGAAAATTACAACATCTTTCAGTTCCAGAAAGAGTAGAAAACATGTTGAAACAGTATAATATACGTAAAAATATTAAATATGATTCAGACATATCTAAAAATTTCTTTGAATCTAATAAAAATTAAGGATTAATTATATGAAGTTTTTGAAATTTTGTGAT
>JAIPGD010000023.1 GCA_021736305.1 Candidatus Izemoplasma sp. | reverse complement strand
TGCTAATGTTTTCTTTTATGGTTTTATAATATTTTTTGTGTTTTATCTTGTATTAGAAATATTTATGCCTACAAAGACAATTGATTACGTCGGCTTTAAAACTTTTGTTGTTTTAACACCTAGTATGGAACCTGATATTAATGTCAATGATATGATTGTAATAAAAAAAACTTCTCAAGAAAATATTGATGAGGGTGATGCTGTTACATTTAAGGTTTATCTCGATGAATTAGATCGAGAAGTGTATATAACTCATTATGTTGCTGAAATCGATGATTCAGGAGAAGAAACTATATATTATACTCAAGGCGCAAATGCTGAAGAAGGAGTATATGACGATTGGGTTGATGAAAACAATCAAGACATTGATATTACTTATGATGACATTGTCGGTAAATACCTCTTTAGGATACCCTATTTAGGACTTGTGACGAGAATGTTTAATGATCCAGTAATGGTTGGTTTTATTGCTTTTGATATATTGATTATCTATTATTTATATAAATTAATTAGGAAACCAAAAAAAGTTGATCCAGACAATGAAATTGATGCAAATAAAAAAGGTTGAATCTAAGATATACTCTTAAATTCAACCTTATTTTTATAACGTTTTTTTAATGAATTCTAAAAATAATGGGTGTGGTTTATCTGGCCGCGATAAAAACTCTGGATGAAATTGCGTGCCTATAAAGAATGGATGGTTTTTTAATTCAATAATTTCAACTAATTGAGTAGGCCCATTTATTCCTGAAATTATCATGCCATTTTCTTCTAATATAGCTCGATATTTATTGTTAAACTCATAACGATGACGATGTCTTTCGTTAATTTCTTTCTTATTATAAGCAGCTCTTACAAGTGTGTTTTCTTTTAATAAACAATTATATAGTCCAAGTCTAAGAGTTCCACCTAGATTAATTCCTTGATATTGATCAGGCATATAATCAATTATATTATGGATTGTATCTGTTTCGAATTCAGTTGAGTTTGCCTGTGGCAAATTACATACATTTCTAGCAAATTCAACAACTGCAAGTTGCATACCCAAACATAGACCAAAAAAAGGGATTTTATTTTCTCTCGCATATTGAATCGTTAAAAGTTTTCCGGGTATTCCTCTTTTTCCAAACCCTCCTGGGAC
Source organism: Candidatus Izemoplasma sp. (assembly GCA_021736305.1). GTDB lineage: Bacteria > Bacillota_I > Bacilli_A > Izemoplasmatales > Hujiaoplasmataceae > Hujiaoplasma. The sequence continues at coordinate 16,543 of JAIPGD010000023.1, read as the reverse complement.
AATTATCCCCTTTACACCTTCTAATAGAACTTGGATATTAGCTTTTGTGATGGTTGTTGAATCAATCCATTTAATATCAATCTCAACAGCTTCATGATATCCTGCGTGATTTAATGCTTCAATAACTGACAAATATGCATCACGTAGCGAGACATATTTTCCCACTAAAGCAATTTTTACTTTTCTATCAATTCTTTTTATGCGCTTAACTAGATTTTCAAAAACTGTAATATCAGCTTCTTTATTAGTTAACTTTAATTGATTACATACTAATTTGTCTAAACCTTCTTTTTTTAAGTTAAGCATTACTTCATATAAAATATCAACATCAAGACACTCGATAACGGCTTCTTTTTTTACATCACAAAACAACGCTACTTTATCGCGTATTTCTTCATTTATTACTTTTTTAGTTCTTAAAATAATAATATCAGGAGTAATTCCTAAAGATCTTAGTTCTTTTACACTATGCTGAGTAGGTTTGGTTTTTAATTCGCCTGTAGTTTCTAAATAAGGAACCAAAGTATTATGAATAAACAAAGTGTTTTCTTTACCTAAATCTCTTCTTACTTGTCTTATTGCTTCTAAGAATGGTAAAGACTCTATATCGCCAACGGTTCCGCCTATCTCAGTAATTAAAACATCTGCGTTGTATTCTTTAGCTAGTGAAGTTAAACGATATTTGATTTCATCTGTAATATGAGGAATAACTTGAATGGTTGCGCCGAGAAAATCTCCCTTTCTTTCTTTGTTAATTACTGTTTGATAGATTTTGCCAGTTGTAATCGATGAGTTTTTTGAAAGGTTTTCATCAATAAAACGTTCGTAATGGCCTAAATCTAAATCAGTTTCACCGCCATCATTAGTCACAAAAACCTCTCCATGTTGATAAGGAGACATAGTGCCTGGATCGACATTAATGTATGGATCAAATTTTAACATAAAGACCTTTAAACCCTTATTCTTTAATAATCTTCCTAATGATGCAGCAGCAATTCCTTTTCCTAAACTTGAAACTACACCACCAGTTATAAAAATATACTTTGTATCCATTTTATTGCCTCCTAAAAATAAATAAAAGAGTCCTCCATTAGGAGAACTCTTTAGTGAGCTCTTTAAAATTATACCAAATTATATTTTAACTTGCAATAAAAATAAGAACTAAAAAAAAATTAGGGGTTCAACTTAAAAACATGTTATAATAATTTTAAATTATACTTTATAAAAATATATTAATTTAAAAGGGGAAAAACATGTTAGAAAATGATATTGAAAGAATTTTAGTCTCTGAAACAGAAATTATTAAAATTGCTAAAAGATTAGGTAAACAAATCACAAAAGATTATCAAGGGAAAAAACCAGTCTTAATAGGACTTTTAAAAGGGTGTTTACCTTTTTTAGCAGAATTAATTAAACATATTGATTTATACTGTGAAATTGAACTTATGGGAGTTCAAAGTTATCATGGTGGTACAGAATCAACTGGAAATGTTAAAATTACAAAAGACCTCGATGTTTCAGTAGAAGGTAGAGATGTAATAATGGTAGAAGACATTGTAGATACCGGTAGAACTATCACTGGTGTTTTAGATTTATTAAAATACCGTGGCGCAACCTCAGTTGAAGTAGTAACTTTATTAGATAAACCAGAAGGTAGAGTTAAAGTATTAACCCCAAAATACATTGGCACAACCATCCCAAAAGAATTTGTTGTGGGGTATGGTTTAGATTATCAAGAATTTTATCGGAATTTACCGTATGTAGGTATTTTAAAACAACAAGTTTATAAGAAATAATTTGTCTATTAAAGCTATGAATTTCATAGCTTTTTCTATTTGCCAAATTTTCAATATATATGAATAAAATCTCATATTAAAATACGTCTATATATAGGGCTTTATTTCAGTGCGATTTATTTACAAAAATATATGTAAATATATTCAAAAACCTATTTACAAAACCTGTATTTTATTGTTATAATAACTGCGTGATATAAAGAAAAGGAGGGCAGTATGAAAAATAAAATAATGGATATGTCTACGCTTGATAAAAGACTATTAAAAGAACTAGATGATTATATTAATTCTTTAGACGGAGATAAACAAGAACATCTAATTCTTGTCTTACATAAAGCGCAAGAATTATTCGGTTATTTACCACAAAATCTTCAATTATATGTTGCAAGGAAGCTTAATCTTTCTAGCGCACGTGTTAATGGAGTAGTTACTTTTTATTCTTTTTTTAATGAAGAACCAGTCGGAAAGTATAGAATAAGTGTTTGTATGGGAACCGCTTGCTTTGTAAAAGGGGCAGATAAGGTTTTAGAAAGAGTTCAAGATTTATTAAAAATTCAGAAAGATAGGATTAGTGAAGATGGTTTATTTACAATTAATGATGTTCGTTGCATTGGTGCTTGTGGCTTAGCACCGGTACTAACTGTAAATGATAAAGTTTATGGGAAGGTTAAACCAAATGATGTTGATGATATAATTCGCTATTACCGAGGGCTTGAAAATGAAAATAGCTAGTTATCAAGAGTTGAAAAATTGGCAAAAAAAATGTCAAAATAATAAAAACTATAAAATTAATGTATTAGTATGTACGGGAACTAGTTGTTTATCAAGTGACTCTCAGACATTAGTGGAAATGTTAGAATCTGCTTTAGAAAGCCACAATTTACAAGTAGAAATTAAAGTAATAAAAACTGGATGTTTTGGCTTTTGTGGCCAAGGGCCTATGATTAAAATAGAACCAGATGAAATTACTTATGTAAAAGTTAAAGTTGAAGATATTGAAGACATTGTTGAAAATCATTTTTTAAAGAATACAACTGTTAAAAGACTATTATACAAAGAACCTGGTCAAACAAAATTATTAGAAAAAAGTTCTGAAATGCAATTTTATAAAAAACAAATGCGTGTTGCTTTAAGAAATTGTGGTGAAATAGATCCAGAAAACATCGAAGATTATGTGCTTAACGATGGCTATTTCGCTTTAGCTAAAGTTTTAGAAAATTATTCGCCTGATGAAGTAATAAAAATTATTAAAGATTCAGGACTACGAGGTCGTGGTGGTGGAGGATTTTCAACTGGTTTAAAATGGGAATTAACAAGAAAGTCTCCAGGTAATGAAAAATATCTAATTTGTAATGCAGATGAAGGTGATCCAGGAGCGTTTATGGATAGAAGCATCCTAGAAGGTGATCCTCACTCTGTAATTGAAGCGATGATTATCGCAGGATACGCAATTGGCGCTAATAACGGATTGATATATATACGCGCTGAATACGCCTTAGTAACTGAGCGGTTAAGAAGGGTTATTACAGACGCAAGAAAATATGGGTTACTAGGTAAAGATATTCTAGGCAGTGGGTTTGATTTTGATATTGAAATTAAATTAGGTGCCGGTGCTTTTGTTTGTGGAGAAGAGACAGCTTTAATTCGTTCTATGGAAGGATTTCGTGGTGAACCCGATAAAAAACCTCCTTTTCCTAGTCAAGCAGGCTTTAGAGGTAAACCTTCTAATGTAAATAATGTAGAAACTTTCGCAAATATACCAGTTATTATTTTAAATGGAGCGGAATGGTTTGCGAAGATAGGGACAAAAAAATCTAAAGGAACTAAAGTTTTTTCGCTTGTAGGACAAATCCGTAATATTGGTCTTGTAGAAGTTCCAATGGGAACTACTATTAAAGAAATGATATATGATATTGGCGGTGGGCATCCTGAAGAGAGAGAAATAAAAGCTATTCAAATAGGTGGACCAAGTGGAGGAGTTATAACCAAGGAATATTTTGATACTCAAATTGACTATGATTCATTAGTCGAAATGGGTGCTATGATGGGTAGTGGTGGTATTATAGTTATGGATGAAGACACTGATATGGTTCAAATCGCAAAATTTTATCTAGATTTTATTCAAGATGAATCTTGTGGAAAATGTACACCTTGTCGAATTGGCACAAAAAGAATGTATGAAATTTTAGAAAGATTAGTTAATATGGAAGGTAGTCCTGAGGATTTAAATAGTTTAAGAACTTTAGGACGAATCATCAAGGATACATCTTTATGTGGTTTAGGTCAAACATCCGCTAATCCTGTATTATCAACAATGAAATACTTTCCTGAAGAATATGAGGCCTATGCTTATAAGACTAAGAAAACAAAGTATTCTATCGATCCTAAAAAATGTGTTGGTTGTACGAAGTGTGCAAAAGCTTGTCCAGTTGAATGTATAGAAGGCAAAATAAGAGAGCCGCACATAATCAATGAAAGTGAATGTATCGCTTGTGGAAGTTGTTATGAAGTGTGTCCAGTCAACGCGGTTATTAAACCATAGGAGGGTACGATGAAATTAATAGATAAAATGATACAATGCAGTATTAATAATATTAATGTAACTGTAGAAAAAGGAACAACAATTTTAGAAGCGGCTAAAAAAGTAGGAATTCATATTCCAACACTTTGCCATTTGAATCTTGCAGATTTTGGCGTTGTAAATCAAAACGCTAATTGTAGGGTGTGTGTAGTTGAAAATGAAAAAACTCATAGATTAGTTCCATCCTGTGCTGAAGAAGTAGTTGATGGAATGAGAATACAAACCGACTCTTTAAAAGCTGTTATGGGTAGAAGAACTAATCTAGAATTATTATTGTCAAATCATCCACAAGATTGTTTGACATGCGTAAAGAGTTTAGATTGTGAATTACAATCTTTAGCACATGAACTAAACATAAAAGAAATACATTATCAAGGTGAAAAAATGAATCATCCAATTGATTTAACTTCATTTGGAATCACTAAAGATACTAATAAATGCATTATGTGTAGACGTTGCGTGACAATGTGTAATGATATTCAAACTGTTGGAGTGTTAAGCCCCTTAAAACGTGGTTTTGATTCTGTAGTAGCTACAGCTTTTCATTTAGATTTAGCTCAAACTAGTTGTACATATTGCGGACAATGTGTCTCAGTGTGTCCGACTGGTGCGTTAGCAGAAATGAATGACTCACCAAAAGTATGGCGAGCATTAAATAATCCAAGGAAACATGTTATAGCTCAAGTAGCTCCAGCTGTAAGAGCGGCAATAGGAGAAGAATTTGGTTATGACGCAGGGACTATTCTTACTGGAAAAGTTGTTTCGGGACTTAAAAGACTTGGCTTCGATGAAATTTATGATACCAATTTTGGGGCTGACTTAACAATTATTGAAGAAGCAACTGAGCTTGTTGATCGTATTCAAAATAACAAGACGTTGCCAATGTTGACATCATGTTGTCCAGCTTGGGTACAATTTATTGAACATCAATTTCCTGAATTGCTAGATGTTCCTTCATCATGTAAATCGCCACAACAAATGGTAGGTGTTTTAACAAAAACATATTACGCAGAAAAAAATAATGTTGACCCTAAGGATATTGTAATGGTTTCAGTAATGCCATGTGTTGCTAAAAAAGCTGAAGCAGCTAGAGAAGAACTTAATAAGGATGGTTTAAGTGATGTTGATTATGTTGTAACAACAAGAGAATTAGCGAAAATGTTAAAAGAAGCAGCAATTGATTTTAAAAAACTACCTGATACTAATTTTGATATATTGTTAGGAGAATCAACAGGTGCAGCAGCTATTTTTGGTACAACTGGTGGAGTTATTGAAGCTGCAACAAGAACAGCTTATGAAATGATTACTGGAAAAGAATTAAAAGAAGTTAACTTCAAACAAATGCGAGGAATTGAAGGTATCCGCGAAGCAAAAGTTAAAATAGATGATTTAGAGCTAAATATTGGTATTGCTCATGGTCTTGGAAATGCTAGAAAACTACTAGAAGATATTCGCGATGGGAAAAGTGATTTTCATGCTATAGAAATTATGGCATGTCCAGGAGGATGCATTGGTGGTGGTGGACAACCATACCATCGAGGAGATATTGAAATTCTTAAAAAACGACAAAAGGCTTTATATGATTTAGATAAAAATATGCCAAAAAGAAAATCTCATGAAAATGAGATGGTAATGAAACTTTATGAAGACTATCTAGGAAGTCCTGGATCTCATAGAGCACATGAATTATTACATACATCATATAGTGAAAAGCAAAGAATCTAAAAATAAAACGCAACTTCGGTTGCGTTTTCTTATATCTCTTTAAGTTTATTAATGCTATATTCAAATACTGATACAATAAAGATAATAATTAAAGTCCAAGCAAAAACTAATTCGTAGTTGATGCTTAGGCTACCATCAAATAGAGCCCTGCCTATGCCTTTAGGTGTTTGTGCGATAAATTCAGCCATTACAATAACTTTGAATCCCAAACCAATTGATTGAAAAAGCGAAGTTTTTATATATGGTAAAGCTAAAGGCAATTGCAATCTAGTCATTATAAAAAAGCGATTATGTGTTTCGAGCGCTATTGCATTTTTTAAACTTTTAGATATATTTAAAACACCTTGTTTGGTAGCTTCATAGATTATGGGGAAAATCATCAAAAAAGTAATAATATATAAAGAATTACTATTTCCAGCTAAAATTAAGATAATTATTATTATTGAAGCAACTGGCAATGTTCTTAAAGTCGTTACTAAAGGTTGAAAAAACTCGGATAAAATTTTAAAGTTACCAGCAAGTAAGCCTAATGTAATAGCAATGATAGTTGATAAAATAAAAGCAATAAACAATCTTAGCAAAGTAATACCAATGATTTTATATGTAGAAGTTGTTTTAATTAATTCTACAAAAGTTAAAAATACTTGAGAAGGATATGGAAGAATAAAATTATTGTCAATATATAAGGCATAGATTTGCCAAATTAAGATAAGAATTATTACTGATAAAAATCCAATAAGTAATTTTCTCATTGTGCCGACCAATAAAATTCATCATTTGGCAGAAAATCACCAATTAATTCCGGATTGAAATTATATATCATTTCCATAAAAGTAGTAATAGTAGGCTTAACTTCAGAAATTAATTTATATTCATAATGAATTTGGTGAATACTATTTGTTATAATATCATCTGAAAAAGGATAATTCATTTCTTGGCAATTAATTCCGGTTATTTCTGGGTTTTCTAAAGCGAAATTAATAGAAATCTCTAAATATTCTAAATATGTAGTTATTTCTTGAGTTGTTAAATTGTTATTCACAAAAACACCAGCTTGAGGAAAACTTGATTGACCAACTATCCCTTTCCATAGGGTTGAAATATCTAAAGAATAGATTGACTCAGTCATTGTTTTTGCGATAGAAGTAGTTGGTTCTGCCAAAACAGCTATTTGATTTTCTTCTTGCAAAAACATCATCATGCTTTCTTGAGTTGAACTAGCTGAGTAATCTATAATTGGAGGATCAATATAATCATAAGAGTTAATGACGGTCTCGAGAATCATTTGGTTTATTGTTCCTTCACCAAAAGCAATTATAGTTTCTCCTTCTAAGTCGCTTAAATCATCTATTTGAGTGTTACTGATAAACTGTAGGTTTCCCCAAGTTATAATTGCGGCTAACTGATAGGGACTTTGTTTTTGATAAAGATTAGCCCCTAAATTGATTGGAGCAATAATAAAATCATAATTTCCACTTGTAAAAGCAGCGACTAATGATTGAGGACCACTAACTCTATCAATGGAATAGTTTAACTCATTTTGGTTATACTCTATATGACTCTGAGCGATACTTGGAGTGCCATTAGGAACAATTACTTTATATTCCTTTTCATGGGTTTGACATCCAACTAATAAACCAATAAAAATAATGATTAAAATTTTCTTCATTTTATGCCTCCATTTTCATCTCTATGTTATACTAGAATCAGTTAAAATTATGTAACATATGTTACAGGAGGTATAAAATGGATAAAATATTTTCAGATTCAATTATTAAAAGCTATTTTTCATTGATATGCGAATATCCCAGTTCAATAATGGTCTTTTCAGAACATGATAAATGTGAACAAATCGGTTACATTATTGAAGGAAAATTAGAACTTATTCATTATACTTTAGAAGGCGAGGAGCGAGTGTTAGCTACCTTAAGCTCTGGTGATTTGTTTGGTGATTTTTTAATTAACAGCAAACACCCTTATTACCCGGGCCATTTAATGACTAAAGAAACTTCTAGAATATGTTACTTAGAAAAAGCTAATTTAAATAAATTGCTTGTTAAAAATAAGAAGTTTAGGAACTACTATCTCTCACAACTAAGTGAAAAAGCTTTAAATTTAAATTTGCACAATAAAATACTAATGCAACCTAGTTTAGAAGAAAAAATATTTATGTGGTTAAATCATAATGTCTATGAAAAGGAAAATAAAATAGTAAAGATTAAAACTAAAGAAGCTTTAGCAAATTATTTAAATGTAACTAGACCTTCTCTATCTAGAAAACTTAAAGAATTAAAATCAAGAGGACTAATAGAATACGGAAAAAATTTCATAAAAATCTTATAAATATCCTTAAGAACAAATATTTTTTATTTTTTTTAAAAAAACACTTTACAACTTATACCATGTATGCTACTATATATTGTATAGTAGTGAGGTGAACAATGAGTATACAATTAAAAAAGGGCGTTTTAGACCTTTGCGTATTAAGTAAATTGTCTTATAAAGACAGTTATGGTTATGATATATATCAAACAATTGATAATATATTAGGAATAAGTGAAAGTACAATTTATCCAATTTTAAGAAAAATGGTTAAAGAAGGATATCTAACCACTTATTTAAAAGAATCACCAGAAGGACCAGCAAGAAAGTATTTTAAAATAACAAGATTTGGAAAAAAACATTTAGAAAATCTAAAAAATGATTGGATAACGTTTGTTAGAAACGTAGAATCATTGTTAGTAGAGGAGAGAGAATTATGAAAAGGAAATTTTTGACAGAGTTAGAAAAATATCTTGCACCATTAGGTGTAGAAGAAAGAAATGAAATTTTAAGGTTTTATGAAGAGAGATTTCAATCTGGTAAGATTTATGAAAATAAAACTGAATCAGAAATAGTTGATGAATTAGAAACGCCAAAACAAATTGCTATTAATGTATTGGAAGAATATGGTTATAGCATTAATGATATTAAAACTGAAGATAATTCAGCACAGAAAAAAGAATTAAGTTATGGACGTATTGCTATATTATTAATTGTTGATTTCTTTATAGTGATATCAGCTATACCAGCATTAATTGGAGCATTTATAGGTTTAGTTGCTGGTTGGGGCGGACTCGTATTTATGATATTTACACCTGAAATACATGGGGTTCAACCACTAATTAATTTAATATTAATTGGCGCAGCTATACTTTGGTTATTTTTACTGTTTTGGCTATACGATGTTATCGTTACATTAATAACTTGGATTGTTCGTTGGCATTTAAAAGCATTTAATTATAAAGATCCAGCTAAGATCTTGAAGAAAATGCATCATTTAAAGATATCAACTTATCTAAGACATCACAGATCATTAAAACAAACAAAAAGCTTAATCACTGTTTTTGCTTTACTAGGAATATTTATTGGTGGAATAGCAAGTATAGTACAATATGGTGGTTTGAACCGTTCTCAGTTCAATGAGCCTTTAGAGACATACGAAACAAGCTATGACATGACCGGTGAAATTCTAGCTAGTGAAAATCTTACTATAAATATTGATATATATCATAGCGAAATAGAATTTAGAGTAACTGATACAGAAGAAATCGTTGTTTATGTTAAGGAAAAAGAATCTGTACCACTTGAAGTAGCATATAATGAAGAAAACAATTTATTAAGTATAACAAGTGATATGGAACGACCATTTTTATCATGGAATTTTATTAGTTTTTTCTTTCAAGATAATCCGGAATTAATCATTGAAATACCAAATAACTTAAGTTTACAATCAATTACTGTGAAATCATTAAATGGTAAACTAGATATGAATGATATAGATTTAATTGGCAATCTTAATGTAGATATTATTAACGGTGACATTGATTTAAATAATTTAAGTGTAGATAATATATATATAGAAACAGTTAATGGAAGAATTATACTAAAAGATATCGAAGCAAATAATGATTTCGAAGTTGATCTTGATAACGGTAGTATTAATGTAAGAAGAATCAGTGCTCTAAATTATGATTTTCATAATACTAATGGAGATATAATTCTTAGAGATATTGATGTTTCAAATCAAGTGGGTGAAACACTTAGAGCACAATTAACAAATGGCGATATTGAACTTCAGAATGTATATGTTAATGAAGTAACCTTGAAAAATACAAATGGTGATATTGATTTTCATAACGATGATTTAACATTTGTTTTTGATAAGGTAGATGCTAATACAACAAATGGTAGCGAAGACATTAATGTGCCAAAAAACTAATAACACAATTATAAAATAAACAGCGATTAATTTCGCTGTTTTTTTTATGGGAGTTGTAGATTATTAAATATCAAAGTGATATAATAAAAAATGACCGTATCGGTCATTTTTAAGGCGGTGATAAATTGAATCAAAAATTTAAGAGGTTAAGAGAAAATAAACGTTTAAAAATATTAAATGCAGCATTTAAAGAATTTATAGACAAAGGTTATGATTTAGCTTCAACAAATATAATCGTTAAAAACGCAGAAATTTCTAAGGGAGCTTTATTTGATTACTTCGAAACCAAAAAGGGAATGTATCTATATTTGTTAGATTATACAGAGAAGATTGTAGAACAAATCTATCTTCAAATTAATTACCAAGAAACAGATTTGTTTGAACGCTTAAAAGACATAGGCCGGATAAAATTTAAGTTAATGAAAAATGTACCACTTGCTTTTGATTTTTTAAAATCATTTTCAAAAGAAACTAGCATAATTATCCAAAAAATAAAAGCAAACAAAAAATCAAAATCAATTGAAAAAGGATTAACAGAGATTTATAAGAATATTGATTATAAAAAGTTCAGAGAAGATTTAGATTTAGAGAAAATATTAAAAACAATTAATTTTACAATTTTGGGGATGTCAGAAGAAGAAAATAATAAAGTAGATTCCTTCGGTAATGTAAAAGAAGATGTGTTAATCTACTTTGATAAATATTATGATTTTTTTAAAAAAGCTTTCTATAAAAAAGAGTTTCAATAGGAGGAATTATGAGTATATTAAAAGTTATTAATTTAAAGAAAAGCTACGGAAAAGTTCAAGCTTTAAAAGGTATTAACTTCGAGGTTGAAAGTGGTGAAGTATATGGATTTATTGGGCCAAATGGAGCCGGAAAGACCACAACTATTAGAACGATTTTAGGGATTCTTAAAGCTGATGAGGGTAAATCTGAAGTTTTTGGTTTGGATGCCTGGAATGATGCAGTGGATATTCACAAACGAATTGCTTACGTTCCTGGTGAGGTTAACTTATGGCCAAATCTGACAGGTGGTGAGGTTATTGATTTTTACATGAATCTTCGCGGAGAAAATAATCAAGAAAGAAAATCAGAATTGATAGAAATGTTTGATTTAGATCCTACAAAAAAATGTCGAAGTTATTCAAAAGGAAATCGACAAAAGGTAGCTTTAATTAGTGCTTTGGCTTCGGATGCGGAACTATTTATTTTAGATGAACCTACATCGGGATTAGACCCATTAATGGAAAAAACTTTTCAACAATGTATTTTTGATTTAAAAAAAGCGGGGAAATCAGTATTTTTGTCTAGCCATATTCTTTCTGAAGTTGAAAAATTATGCGATCGTTTAAGTATTATTCGTGAGGGAGAAATAATTGAGTCAGGTTCGCTAGATGATTTACGTCATTTGACAAGAACTAATATAAAATTAAAAACAAAGAAGGCAATTGAAGGGTTAAGTGAATTAGATGGTGTTTATGATCTTCACGAAGAAGATTTGTTTTATCAATTTCAAATTGATACCGATGAATTCTCAAAAATAATTAAATATGTTTCTAAATTTGAAGTTCTTAAGTTAGAAAGTACACCGCCTACGTTAGAGGAATTATTTTTGATTCATTATGAGGGGAAATCAAAATGATACAACAATGGTTTTCTAATACAAAGAAGTTAACTATATTCTTTCTTAAACGAGACCGAATAAAAATTCCAATTTGGATATTATCCATAACAGCGTTAACACTAATTGTTGCGGGCGCTTTACCAAATTTATTTTCAGATTTAGAAGATTTGCAGGCAATAGCTATTATGATGGAAAATCCAGCAATGGTATCTATGTTTGGACCAGCATATGGAGTTGAAAATTATGATTATGGAGCTGTAATGGCAAATATGATGATAATTATGACTGCAGTTATTGTCGGTGTTATGGCTATTATGATTGTAGCTTCTCACACAAGAGGCGATGAAGAAGAAGGAAGACTTGAGATGATTCGTTCTCTTCCTGTTGGTAGGGCTGCTACTTTAGCCGCTACTTTCATTTCAATGTTTATAACTTTTTTAGCTTTAGCTTTAATAAACGGTTTTGGGTTATATATTTTAAATATTGAATCTATGGATTTTAATGGTTCTATGCTTTATGGTTTTGGTATTGGCATGATTGGATTTATGTTTTCAGCAATCACTGCCGTTTTTGCACAACTTACACAGAATCATCGAGGGACTCTAGGTTATTCATTTGCAATCTTGGGAATTGGGTATGTTGTCCGAGGAATTGGCGATATAAGTTTTGAACCTTTAGCTTGGATTACTCCATTAAAGTGGATGTCATATACTCAAGTATACGTTAATGATATTTGGTGGCCAATATTACTAATTATATTAGTGAGTATTCTTTTATATGGTTTAGCATTTTATTTAAGTTCAATAAGAGATTTAGATGCTGGTTTTATACAAGCGAAAGCCGGAAAAGATAAAGCATCGAAGTATTTTAAATCACCTTTAGCTTTAGCTATAAAAATTAGTAAAACTATGATTATTGGTTGGCTTATAGCATTGTTTATTCTTGGCGCATCCTATGGATCTATATTTGGTGATGTGGAATACTTTTTAGAAACGAATGATATGTATCAACAGTTGTTACCAAATATATCAGGGGTATCTTTAACTGAACAATTTTTAAGTGTGATAATAATTGTTTGTTCTATTGCGGCTACTATACCTGGATTACTTGCTATAATAAAATTGAATAGCGAAGAAAAGAAAAAGCGTATGGAGGTAATTATATCAACTCCAACTTCACGGCATATGATAATCATACAATATCTAGTATTTGCAATGATTTTAACTTTAATATCATTGTTAATCACTGGATTTGGTCTTTGGGTCGCAATATATTCCGTAATGGATAATCCAATTGCATTAGGAGTAGTTATAAAAGGAATAATTATCTATTTACCAGCAAGTTTTATAATGATTGGTTTATCGGCGATTCTAATAGGATATCTACCTAAGTTTACTAGTATCACATGGTATTATTTGGTGATTGCATTCTTCTTTGTCTATTTAGGAAGTCTCCTGCAATTGCCTGAATGGATGATAAATATTTCTATTTTCGCTCACATACCACAAGTGCCCATTGAAACGATTAATTATTTAATTTTATTTGTAATGTTAGCTATTAGCATTATTATGATGGGAATTGGAATATATGGTTACAAACGAAGAGATTTTCAAACATAATATAAATTGGATGAGATTTTTCTCATCCTTTTCTTTTTGAGATAATTGTGTATGGATTTTTCTATGATATAATATAAATAGATATAATAACAAAATAAGGAAGGTGTAATTATGAATTCTATAACAAAAACACTACAAATCAAAACAAATCATCCAGAAGAAATGTTGAATATTACTAGCATAGTTGAGAAGGAACTAAACAAATCATCAATTAAAACTGGCACAATTACTCTTTTTGTTCCGCATACAACAGCGGCTGTAACAATTAATGAAAATGCTGATCCAGATGTAAAGAAAGATATCTTGTTTGGTTTAGAAAAAAGCTTTCCTAAACATCAAGAATATAAACATTTTGAAGGTAATTCATTTGCCCATATAAAATCTTCGGTAATTGGGGTTAGTCAAACATTATTAGTAGATCATGGAAAAATCCTACTAGGAAAATGGCAGGGCATTTATTATTGTGAATTTGATGGTCCTAGAACAAGGGAACTAATACTAAGAATAACTAGCTAAAAATTAAAGCGATAAATTACATCAACATATTCATAAAAAAATTAATTAGGAGTGAAAATAATGGAAAATAAAGTATTTCATAAGAAAGAAGAATTTACTGGAATTAAAGAAAACCCATCTTTATTAGGATTTGGTTGTATGCGTTTGCCTAAAATAGATTCAGAAAAGCCTGATATAGATGAAAAACAAGCTGAAGAAATGATTGACTATGCCTATAAGCATGGAGTTACCTACTTTGATACAGCTTATCCTTACCACCAAGGTTTAAGCGAAACATTCATAGGCAAGGCTTTAAAAAAATATCCAAGAGACTCGTTTAATTTAGCTAATAAAATGCCAGGATGGGAAGTTGAAACAGTTGAAGACGTAAAAAGAATATTCAATGAGCAATTAGAAAAATGTCAAGTAGATTATTTTGATTTTTACTTATGTCACGCATTAAGCAAGAAGAATTTTGAAATCTATAAGAAGCCAGGAATTATGGAGTTTTTGCAGCAAATGAAAGCAAAGGGAAAGATTCGTCATTTAGGGTTTTCTTTTCATGATACTCCTGAGGTTTTAGATGAAATTATTCATAGCTATAAATGGGATTTTGTTCAGTTGCAGTTGAATTATTTAGATTGGGACTTTCAAAACGCAAAAAAACAATATCAAATTGTTAAAGAATATGGTGTGCCAATTATTGTGATGGAACCCGTTAGAGGAGGTACTTTAGCAAATCTAAGCGAAGAATCAAGCAAGATACTAAAAAAAGCACAACCTGATAAATCAATCGCTTCATGGGCAATTAGATATGCTGCCTCTAAAGAAAATGTTATGACAGTTTTAAGTGGTATGAGTAATCTTGAACAAACAAAAGATAATGTAAATACTTTAACTAATTTTAAACCAATCAGTAAAACCGAACAAGAAACGATTGAGAAAGCACTTAAAGTCTTTTTAGAAAACAATACTATACCATGCACAAGTTGTAAATATTGTATGCCTTGTCCTCACGGTGTTGATATTCCAAGTGTATTTAAAACTTATAATAAATATGCTATCTCTAAATTTGCTCAAGCATTTATTAAAGAATATGAAGATTTAGGAAAAGAAAAATTAGCGGAAAACTGTATCGCTTGTGGTGAATGCCTTGATAAGTGCCCACAAAATATTGATATTCCTAAGCGCATGGAAGAAATTGACAAAATATATAATGATTTAAAGAATAAAGATTAATAAAATAATATTTATAATAATTGATTTAGTTATTTAAAACAAATAAAAAAGCAAAATTTTAAATCAAATTTTGCTTTTTTTATGGACTTTAGATTTTTTGTTTTCGTACATTAATATATCAATTTGATTTAAGTAAGATCTGATTGGAATATTACTCTTTTCATCAAAAATTTTGTAACCATAACTAAAACTTATATCAAATTCGAATTGATTAGTTTTATTAATGTGATCTAATTTATAAGTTAGTGTGTCGATTGTTTTCTTTATTTGATTATTGTCAGAAACATATAGTAAAACAGCAAATTCATCTCCGCCTATTCTTGCTAGATAATCATCTTTTCTGAAAGTTTCGTAACATGTATTTGCAAATATCTTTAATACTTTGTCACCGACTGAATGGCCATAATAATCATTAATATCTTTAAAATTATCTAAATCCATTAAAATGGCTGCAAGTTTATTGTTCTTTTTAATAAAATCTATTTTATTGATATGGTTTTCAAAAGCGCCTTTATTCATTAAACCAGTTAAATAATCTGTTTTTATGAATTGCGATTGAACAAAGATAAAGACCATTAGAATGGATAGAGCTAAAAGCGGCCAAACAATAAGTAAACCGTAATTAAGTGCTTGGATTATACCGCCAATAGCTGGGGGTATAATAAAAAGAACTAACGGATAGAATTTATAACTATGCATTTTCTTGCGATGTTTTAAAACCAATATAGCTGGAAAAAGAAAATAAAAATATTGTATGGCGAGTGAAAGAGGATATATTAATGCTCTACTATAAACATTTTGTGAATTAAAATCAAAGTATATAGGGAAAAAACCGCTTAATATAGTTAAAATAATACTAATTATGCCAGGAATTAAAAATGCGTAAACACGATAATCAATTTTTGGTGATTTTAAATGAATTAGAATGTAAACGTAAGCAGTCCATATAATCCCCATTATTATTGGGATTATATATATTATTATAGTTAGAATGGGATAAAAGATTAAGTTAATCGTTGATTGATTTCCATTTAAAAATTCATGGAGTAAGTCGGTTAATAACATAAAGATTGTTAGAAACACAAGAGATTTAAATAATGTATAGCCTGAATATTTAGTGTATCGCGGATTATTTAGGCCAAACCAAACAATAATTAAAGTTAAAATAGCATATGTATAAATAGAAATAGTAGTCATCAT
>JAIPGD010000022.1 GCA_021736305.1 Candidatus Izemoplasma sp. | reverse complement strand
ATACCAACGTATAATTTCCTATTCATTTTTCTTTCCTTTCTTAATGTATTTTAATTTGATCTATAAAAACACATTAAGAAATCAACATCTAATAACCTGCAGACGTTTATAAGTATTTGATTTGTTACATGTATATTGTGTAACGATATTATTTACCCACTCTACTTTTGGTAATGTAATATGTTTAAACTCGATATTAAGAACTACCTCGATAACGATTAAAGAAGGTATGTAATAAAGTATAAAGACAGCAAGTGAGGCTACTGTAATCGCTAGAGCAAAAAATAGTAATCCATACACTATATTAGTACTTACTACAAAAGAAGAAATGAGATTAAAATAATAAAGCTGTCTAAATAAGAATACTAAAATAATGACAAAATTCAGTAATCCAAATGTATTAAATCTTTTTTTCATATCTCAACATCTCCTTTCTCTCTTAATTATACAATATAAATCTTATGTATAAAAGACATAAAATTTCGATTAAATAGTGGGTGGTCGTATCACATACCAAACTGATTAATATGACTTTCTTATGCTACGCATGTCATAAGTTGCAATTACTTGTGATACGGCTCGTTGTATCATTTTAAAGTGCAACTTAATATATAATATTTATCAATTATAATAGATTCTCTATATCACTAACAAAACCAATCAAGTCATTAGTAATCATTTGATTAACTTACTTAAGGTAAATATTGCGACAATCATAAACAAAACTGTCTAGTCAAACCTTTGGTATAATAAATCTTATTCCTCAGATACTATTGATCTTTTAATAACAAAATCACTATCAAGAAAATCATCTAAAGTTATAATTTCTTCTTCTATAGCTTCATTAAATGTATAAGCCTAAAATCTTCCCAAATATATAACTCACTCAAGCAACTGCCATTTCCTATACTAATCAACTCATAAATATACTCATAAGATCCATCTTCATGCAAGACTACTTCGGTATAGGCTACATCACACTGAATTAATCTAGAAATCTCCCGATAAAATATTCTTTCAGAACCTACTTTCATATTTGAGTGGTGAAATGGAATTTGTCTACCAACAATGATATAAGCAATAAACAAAACAATAATAATAGCAACAATAATAAGATATTTCTTATTTAACATTAAACCAACCTCTCAATATATGTTCTAATAAATTATATATATATTGTTAGTTGTAATTTTTAGTAATAATCAGATTTATATCTTAATTTCTTGGAAAAGACTTTGTTAAGACGTTTAAATTTCAACGTCTTTTCCTTATTAAAATATATAAAATGAAATTATGTTCCAGCGTTTTCTGTCCATTTTGCATAAAGTGTGAAATCTCCATAAAAATCATACGGCAAATAATCAATTGCTTCGCCATTAAAATCTGGGCTTAGATACCAACCATTAAAAGTATACCCTTCTTTAGTTGGTTCATAAAAATACAAATCCCATCCATTATAACTATAGTAGGTCGGATTATTCCAATGATTGGTTCCTCCATCAAGTTCATAATCAATATCATAGAATGCATATTTATAGCCTGCATATAAATTTAAGTTATTTGAAGGCATAACAGATTCATTAAATGGAATAGTTAATTCTTTATCTAAATACCAACCATCAAATTCAAACCATTCTCTTTCAGGTAGGGTTGGTAGAGTTATTTCATCATATTCTAATAATATATCTGAATCAAAGTCATTTATAATATATGGAACTTCGCTGTATATTACAAATGGTTCGGATCCACCATAATTAGCAGTTCCAAGTTGTCCGCTGCTATTGCTTCCCCAGGCATACAAGTTGCCTGCTTCAGATATAGCAAAGACTGCATTTTGATTAATTTCCAAAGACACAATCTTATCATCCTCTAATGTTTCAATCATATGATTAATCTGATACGGAATAAAGCTATGATCTATTCTGTAATCACCTAATACTCCAAATAAATTATCACCCCAAGTATAGATTGAACCATCAGTGAAAAGTACAATTCCAAATCTGCAAGTTATCGCAATATCAGCAATCTCTTTATCAAACCAACCACTAATATCTACTGGGCCTGTTTCTGGTATAACACCTAAACTATCACCTTCATAGTAACTTTCATCAAGGCCTAATAAATTCGTACCATAAATCATAATTCTTCCTTCTGATGTAAAGAAAATTGGTAGACCCATTGATTCTTTAATTTGATTGATTGTTTCTGCACCTGATATATTAAAGTCACCTGCAATATTAACTAAATCATATACACCTTGGTAGCTGCTATTACCGCTGTCCCAATAATATTCGTATCCAAAGGTTAGAATTCTTCCTTGGTTTGTTATAAATAGTTTACCAGCAATCTGAATAACTTCTTCATCTTCATTTAAGATAAACTGATAACTAATATCTTGAGGAACAGTTAAGTCTTCTTCATCATAAAGTTGGAAATCAGAATTATAACCATAAGACATTATTCTGTGATCACTCGTTAATATTAATGTGTGATCGGCATATGTTTCAACATCCAAAATTCCTTCTCCTATTTCTAATCCCAAATGTGAATTTAAACAAACCGGACTAGTACGATTTATTTTATCTCCAACTCCAAGTTGACCAGAACTATTTAATCCCCAACCCCAAATTGTTCCATTTGACAATAACAATATTGTGTGATCATATCTCATCCAAACACGCATGCCTGTATCATTTGACTGCAATTCAATTGAACTTGATATATCAACTGGTTCCAAAATCAAAGAATCATCACTACCAACTCCAGCTTCACCAAATTCATTTTTACCAAAACTGTAAAGATGACCTAGTTCAGTTAAAACTAAGGTGCGTTGATATCCACCATAAACTTCTATGATGGAATCTCCTTCTTCTAAATAGTATTCGATTTGTGACATTACCTGATCAACATAATAATAACTAATCTCATAGCTTGTAGTTGCTTGGTCCCATAAAGCATAAAGTGTAAAATCTCCAGTAACATCGTAATCAAAAGTGTACTCTTGATTATAATCTTCATCTAAATACCAACCTAGAAACACATAGTCAAGAAAGTCATCCATTACTGGTGGCTCATAAGAAACATCATTATAAATAATTAATGGCTCTAAGTCATTTGCCACACCCGTGTCAAATGATACAGTACTTACCATATAATCTTCAGCCCACTTAGCATAAACATCGTAATCACCAGTTGAACCAGTAGGTATTTCATCTAATTTAGTAAAATAATATTCACTGTAATACCAACCCATAAAGGTATAGCCTTCTTTGGTTGGGTCTTCAAATACTAACGTATCTGATTCAATATTATAAGTATTTGGATTACTTGGTGAATTTGTTCCACCATCCATGTAATAATTAATATTATATTCTTCTAATGTAGAAACTTCAGTTGTAGCAGTGGTTTGAGTAGTGGTTTGAGTAGTTGTAGTATATGTAGTTGTAGCTCCACCGGTAGTTGAAATCTCAGTAGTTGACTGAACTATTATTGTGGTTATTGATTCAGTTGAAGTTACAGCTTCAGTTGAAGTCGTGGATGTAGCTGTAGTAATTGGATATGTAACTGTTGGCGACCCTTCACTTGTGGTTTCAATTGTAGTAACCGCTTGAGTAGTTTGGTTAGCCTGTTGTGTAGTAATATTGTTATTTAATAATTCGCACCCTGTAAACATAAATACAAGCGCTATTAACATTATAAGAAATAATATTTTTCGTTTCATAATTTGTAACTCGCTTATTTAGTTGATAAGCCAATTACATTCCTCCTTTATTTTTTTATTAAATCTAAATATCATTTAAACTATAACCTAAAAAGTAATTGATTCAAGTACTAATCTATTCTTAACAATAAACTTTAGGACATTATTTTATTCGTCAGCTAAATATTCATAAGTTTTATCTTCTGTTCTCTTTTCATAAAATACCCCCAGGACAAAATTCATTAACACCACTATATCAAAATATATAAAGTATATATTATATAAAATTATATAATATCATTATAATACTATAATTTACTTAATTCAACAAAGGTCACAAAATCAGGGAAATTTTACTAGTATAAATTCTAAATTAATCTCTGTTTTCGCTACAAATGTATTCAATTATAATTGATAATTATTAGAGAATAAAAAGAAATTGTAACTAAAAGTGATACGCAAAATAAAAGAGAAATAAATCAATATTTCCCTTTGTTATACTATTTATAACATATGTTGAATTTATTTGTGGTATGGCTCCTTGTAACTTTTTTAGTTACAACTTATTATAATTCTTTGATATAATCCTTTTTTGCATAGATAACTCTAACAATATTAATTATGTCTTTCTCTTCATCGAACAAATAAACAATTACAAAATTATCAACAATTGATTTTCTCAAACGATTATCATTCAAACCAGAAATTTCTAATAGTGAATATGCTTTTGGAAACTTACATATATCATTAAATTTTTCCTGAAATTTGTTTATTAGTTGAAATGCAGATTCAGGATTTATTAATTCTATAGATATATATCGAAATATATTCTCTAAATCCAATCTAGCTTTTTGTAAAAGTTTATAACTTCTTTCCATACTTTGATTTCATTTCGCTTATAAACATTGGCCCATCTGTTTTTAACTCATCTTTATCTATGTCTTTTAAAGAATCATTAATCAACTTGACAACTTGGTTTTTGGCTATTTCTCTCTCATAGACATCTATACTCATTAAGACCATAGTTCCATAACCATTTTTTGTTACAAAAACCGGTTCATCGCTTTCTTCTACAAATTTTGATATATTTGCTGTATTCTTTAATTCATTAATTGGAATAATCTTTGGCATATTATGTCCCCCTTATTATGGTATAATATTACCATAATTATACAAAACATACAAGCGAACTATAGACATATAAACAAAAAAATTAATAGTATGAAAGATTTGACCTCTTTAAATTCTTTCAAACGTGTTCTCCCCACTTTTACTCTCCTTTCTTGTATACAAAAAGACTATAATAATTAATTTTATCATAGTCTCTTTTTTATTGTCCATTTTAGTTTAACACTACAATTAGGCTTTGTTGAGCCATTTATAATATTAGTTGCAATTATTTGTGATACGGCTCGTTGCATCATTTTACAGTGAAACTTATTATCATACGCATATGATACCTCTTGTAACAGCTGTTTAATATCCATCACAGTCCAATTTACATTAAGAGCATATATTTCAGTTATCTCCCTAATAAATTTCTAATTTTATTCAAAGATTCTTTGGGGTTGTTATAGTCTAGAATCATGTAATTATGTTCTATCCATTTTAAAGCTTTCTGTTTTGAAATGAACGCGTCTTCCTTATAAGTATATAGCGAACGCGCTGATGTGATTAAAGCGTACTCAACAAATCTTTGATTATCACTCAATAGGTCATTATCAATAAACTTATCTATTTGGTTAACAATCTCTTCATGAACTTTGATCCAATCATATTCAATAATACTTGGTAAAATATTAGAATCATATAAAGTCATGTAACAATCTAAAATCATTGCTGATTCAATATTGCTAAACCCTATTTCGTCTATATTTATCCATCCTTCAGGATTTGTACCCACATAAAAACCATTAATGAACTTATTATCTACAAGACCAAGATACCTTCCTTCAAGAAGAGATGTTAGCTTGCCTATAGATCTATACTTTTTATGAAGTTCTATAATAGATTTAGCGTCAACTGTTGTTATTTCATCTTTAAGAAAAACAATAAAATCAATATCACTTCTATTTTTATTAAATCCTCCTCTAACTACTGAACCATAAATGATGATATCTATTACTCTTGATCCAAAAAGTACTTTTAAATCATTATTAAATTTGGATATTGCCTTTTCAACATTAGTTAACATAATATCACCTTCCTATTAAGTTATGACAAAAAAATGCCTTTGTTATCCTCTTTATAACAATCCTCGCAATTATTTATGATACGGCTCCCTGTAACTTTTTAAAGGGCAACTTGTTCAAAAATGCTTATCTATTTAAAAGGATCTCTATTTCTCTAGTTAATTCCATTAAGTCATATATAATTGTTTGATATACTAACTTAGAGTGAATATTATCATAATCATGGACAATCCGGTTTCTCAAACCATATATTTGCATCCAAGGTATGCCATCATGGTTTTTCTTAAAATCATCTGTTAGTTTTTTATTTGATAGTTCACCAATTTGCATAAGATTAAAGACAATTGCGTCTTTTTTCAAAGAATCTCTATCAAATTCACTAAAAGTTTTTACATCTTTCATATAATTTTGAATCTTATTTATGTGCGATAATATTTTAGATAAGGTCTTTCTATTCCTATCGTTCATACAAAACAATACCTTTCAAAATATCATTCATTAAATTAGAATTTTCTTCTACTTCTTTCAAGTGTATTAAATCAACATCTTTAACAAACAATTGATTTATTTCTTCCAATAACCCAAAAAAAGTTAAACCATTAATAGCTCCATCAATCGCTAAATCTATATCACTAAGAGGATCGGGTTTTCCTTTTGCATAAGATCCAAATAGAATAATTTTATGAATATCATATTTTAATGGTAAAGGTAATAATAATTCTTTAATTTGATCAATTTCATAAACACCTAATCTATCAGTAATAATTCCTTTTTTATTTTTAGGGAATTGTTTTATATATGAATTAACTAGTTTTTCTACCCACGGACTCGGTTTTCTTTTGCCGCTCTCCCAATTCTCAATTGTTCTTTTGGGAATATCAGTTATGTCGCTTAGATCTTGTTGAGTCATATTATATTCAGTTCTAGTTTCTTTTATTTTAAAAACCATACTAATCACCTCACAATAATATTCTACCACTCATTGAGTGGTTTTTCAATTATATATTCAATTTAATTAAAAGAAAGAACCTATTTTTATAGGTTCTCAAACTATATACTGATACATTTTCATTAATTATTTACATCCACAAAATACCCCAATGCATCTAATAAATCAATAATTTCTTGTGTTTGCTCTTCTATTGAATTATTAACATCATAGCCCTTTAATTCAACAGCCTCATTTATATATATACCATTTTTATAATTATTAAGCTCATAATTTTCATCTGCATACTTATGTAGCCACTTAGGAAGCCAACATTGCTTGGCAGAGTTCATGGACGATTTTTTATTGAGCCTGGTAGTTTTTATGGAGTCCTTTTGTTGGATTGTTTATCGCACGAATATCAAAAGGGCTTACCATTAGAGAAATCATCTTTGGTGTCATAGTTGTTCCTACAATCACCATTACCTTTGTTATGACATTTTTAGGTTCTTCAGGGCTATACTTAAATGATACTGCCAACAATATTATGACCACTGCCATTTGTGATGATTTAGCAACATCTCAATTTGTGATGCTAGAAAACATTACATCAAATCCAATTGTTATTACCATATTAAGTGTCGCTGCATTGATTACTATTGTTTTATTCTTTGTAACATCAAGTGACTCTAGTTCACTAGTTGTTAATAATTTAACAAGTGGAGGAAAACTTCACTCCCTCAAATCACAACGTGTATTTTGGGCAGTCATGGAAGGTTTTATTGATGCAGCTGCTTTATTGCTGGGTGGTACAGAAGCTTTAACGTCTCTTAAATCAATCACTATCATCACTGGTTTATCATTCTCAATAATGATTGTAACCATCATTGTTTCACTGATTCTACAATTTGTTAAAGACGAGAAAAAAGGTCTTATATTAAATTAACATTATCACATACAAAAAGTCATTCAAAATACTTGAATGACTTCTTTAAATGAATTGCAATAAAAACTAGATAGTTTTTATTTGTTTAATATTTTAATTATCCCATGCCACCTTATCATAACCGTCAATATAGTCAGCCATGAAGTCTTCAGCGGAAATGTTTTTTTCACCATATATAGAATATGTTTTATCCCTTGGCTGATACTTAATAAAGAAATTACCATCAGAAAAAGTCATAAGAATCAAAACCTCTTTTTGATAATATTCGGCATATCCCTCAGTCAACAAATTATCTAAAAAAGTTGAATCATATTGACTTGATTCTAAATCGCTATTCCTTAAATCAATTTGCTTGACAAATCCATTTAGTTTCTTATTAACATCTGTCACCGCATAAAAAGTCGCTTTATCACTATCATTAAAAGAATAAGATAAAGTTAAAGCTACAGGATAATCTGTCTCATTATCAATATCTTGTCTCATTTGGAGAAACATCATTTCGGCATCTTCATATATAGCTTGATTCATATCTAAATCTGCAAAAACAATCACAAATTCTAGTCTTATTGCCTCTACGTATTCCTCTTGTGCAACACCTACAGTTAGCATAAACATTTGATTTAGATTAGAAATTTCATTTGTGTTCGTCATTATCGGATAAGATGACATGTAATTTTCAAACTCATCCATAACTTCTTCTGTATCAATTTGCTTTGTATGATCATCTAAAGAAGCATTTAAAGGATTGATAGCTGGAGAAATATCATATCCTGATGACTCAATATCTGGTATATTGACTTTTTGACCACAAGAGAGAAGAACAAAACCTAAAAGAACAATCATAAAAATCCTTAACAATTTCTTCATAAACACCACCTTCTATTTTCTAAATTATAATATAACTTATAAGGGTATCAATGGGATATTAGATATTAGAGAAAATTATCTATTACCTTCTTTAAGGTTATTGAATTTATCTGTTCCATTATTTGTTAAAATTAAAGCCATGCAATCAATGCGCATGGCTCATTTTATTTCACCTAGATTTGATTATATTCTTTAATATAGTTGATTTCATATGAATGAGACATGATTTGGTAACTTGATAAATACAATAAGAATTCGTCCCTAATATCATCAAAACAATACCTTACTTTTGATTGTGGTAAGTTTGAGTTCATAGGGTCCATGGCTTGGCTAATATCATGGCCAGAGCTTTAAGCACTAGGAAATCCAATCTTTTCACCTCAAGATACTAAGCTTATTGTTACTAGAAAAACTATAAACATGTTGAAAATCTTTTTCACTACAACACCAATCTTTTTAATCATTTAAATCAATTGGTGTAAAGATGCAATAGCTTAGACTATAGTCATTGTTTTAATATTACTAAACATATCAAAAAGACATACTAGATATTATCTAATATGTCTCCCTATTTATCTACCAATAAATAAATACTCTTAATAATACCTTAGTTATTAGTTCTATAACATTAGTTGCAATTATTTATGGTACGGCTCATTATATCACTCATAGTTAATCATTATTATCATATCCATATGTTAACAGTGTTAAAATTCTTTTACTATAGTTTTTTTATCGTCTTTATATCTTTCTTGATTAGTTGGAAATCGAAAACATCCATGTTCATAAATTGGTGTTTTTTATTATGTGATTTTGGAATCACTACTAATCCTTCATTGATTTGATAATTCAAAATAATTTGACTCCATGATTTATTATATGGTTTTGCAAGTTCTATTAATATTTCTTTAGTTTTTGGATCCAGTTTAGCAAACGATTGATATGCTTCAGGAATAATATCATTTGTTTTACAAAAATCAATTAATGTTTGTTGGTGTTTTCCCGGATATGATTGGAACTGATTGAGAACAGGTTTAATTTTAGAATTCTTTATAAGATACGATAATTGATCTTCATTAAAGTTGGACACACCAATTGATTTTATAAGGCCACTTTCAACAAATGATTCTAGTACTCGCCATACTCGTAAATTTTCTTCGTTTGTTTCAAGTGGAAAATGTATTAAATAAAGATCAATATAATCCAAATCAAGTTTCTTAAGTGATTGTTGTACGTGATGTTTAACACGTTCATTGGTTTCAGTAAATTCGTTGTCTCCAGGAATTTTAGAAGTAATGAAAAATTCACTTCTATCAACATTTGATTCTTTGACTGCTTTACCAATAACTGCTTCATTACGATAATAAATAGCAGTGTCTATTAATCTATAACCCAATTCAATTGCAGAACAAAGTTCTTTTGTGTCATAAGTAATCTTTCCATTAAAATCTCCGTTTTCTTTACCAAAAGTATTTGTTCCTGTTCCTAAAGTAGGAATAGTTAATCCATTATTCATTTTAAGATATTTCATATAAGCACATCCTTTTCTTAAGTATACATTAATATGTAAATAAAATAAATCTGGTTTTACCACTATTTGTGAAAAGAATCTTTGGCACATGCATTTTAATAATTTAATTTGAAGCATTAATTAATCTTGTTAATTCTTTATCCATTTCTCATATAATTTAACATCCCATTTAATTAGTTGGAATATTAAACTTGTTTCGGAAATTTAATAATGATAATATAGAAGAAGATAATGAATTAGCCAAATAAAAAACATATTTATGATTGGAGGGCAACATTCATGATTTCAGCATCTTATGTAGCGATTACAAAAAATGATTTAACATCGAACCACATTCACTATAAGACTGATAACGCAACTAAATTAGTAGTAATCTTCCCTGGTGGAGGTAACTCATGTGAGCGACCTGTTTTAAATTTTTTGAGAAAATATTATTTAGATCATCAAACCGACGTTTTATGCATCTCGTACACTAATATTTATTTACAAGATGATGAAGATGAAGTATTAATGAAAAAAATAACATCAGCAATTAGTGAGGCAATCTTAAAAGTTAAAGAGTTTAAAGATTATGAAAAAACTTATTATATTTGTGAAAGTTTCGGAAATATCGTTTCAAACGCAATTAAAATGGACTTTCCAAACATGATTGCTAAAAGTGCTTATATTTCACCAACAATAGAAGGATTAGAATACATTTCTAAATACCCGGGTCTAATTATCACTGGTACCAAAGATGAATACTTAGATGAACCAACAATTAACGAACTACAATCAAGACCGAAAGATAACTTGATTATTATTGAAGGTGCAGGACATTCATTAATGGTTGATGACGTCTATGAGTCTATTGATATAGTTAAAATGGTTGTAAAACGCATTATTGATTATCTAAAATGATAATTTATACATATAAAGCACCATCAATTCAAATTGATGGTGCTTTAATTATATTTGAATAATTAATTCCACTGAACTGGTGTTTTTATCTAGTAATTTCCTTAACTATAAAAGCATCCAATTTACTATTAGCACTAAACTGCTTTCGTATTTTCACTGTTTTTTAAACCTTTAATTATCAAATAGAATCCTAAGAATAATTCATTTATTATAATTGGAAGCGCAAATAGCATTTGAATATTTCCACTAATGCCAAATACATTCATTGAAAAGATTAACACTACTCCAATTAATCCCCATATTGAAATATATCGTGGTACTAACTTTATTCTATAAAATGTGTAATATAAAATGAAGCTACTAAAACTAAAGAATATTGGAACTACTATTCCTAATATGTCATTTCTAAATCCATTAATTACATTTTCAATAACGTTTAAATTTGCTAAATCTACAGCTGAAAAGTTTCTACTTAACGTAATGAATGACATAGCAATAACTGCAGCAAAAACACATGCGATTGCTTCTATAATTCTTAATCCAATATATGCGACTGCAAAGCGCTCACTATAGTTCTTAATATACTTATAAAGAATCACTGCAATTCCTATAACTGCAATTCCATTAACTAACTCAAGAATTACACCAAACCTTAAACTTGAAGAATTATTTAACAATGTAACTAAATAGCCTTCAGAAGTAATAACACCATCGATAATTGTTCCCCCTATTAAACTTGCAAATATCGCAATGATAAATAGAAGTCCTACAGCAATTGAATCTTTTCTTTTTTCGCTCATTTTCATTTATTTCTCCTTATTTTTTGAAGTGTTATGCAAAAAATAGTCTATAAAAAAATTTTCTATCGGGGAAACTAACTAATTCATATTTTCATAAGTTCATCAAAAACGCTTCTCTTTTTATGACTTTATTATACCATTTAAGTTTGTTTACTTCATTATTTTATTAAAACTAATAAATAACCTTTGATTAATGGATAAAATGTCGTTCATTTCAAATTTAAAAATAGAACCTCAAAATAGCGTTTATAGGTTTTGAATGTCAATAGTTATTACTATTTGTGATACGGCTCGTGAATTGATAGAATGCAAATAAATAATGCGTACATATCATATGAATAATCACACTAAAATATACCAATTATTAACTCTTATAGTATTCATAGAGAACTTCTTTTATCATAACCTTTTAAGCCGATAAACCCTAAAAACATAGCTAATAAAAGTATAATAAGTTGTACAATCCAATTTATATTATCAACAGGGATATTAGGTACAAATCCAAACTGAGTTAGCTTTTAATTATGTGCCATATATCTGTTCCAGTAAATCCGCATTTTCTATATAGTTTCTCTGGTGAATTTTGATTATCAATATCTCCTGATACTGTTGCAAATTTTGAACCTTCAGGAGCTATACTTAATAAATGAGTCACTAGCATTGAACCTATCCCTTTTCCTCGATATTCTGGTAATACTTGTATCCAATCAAATACGACTTCCGATGTGAGTTGATCATATTGACAAATACCCAATGCCACTTCTTCATTTGTATTTTCATCGAGTATGAATTTCCACAAGTTAGAATCAAATACTTTATCATTAACCATCTGATTTACTTCATCTTCAGAAAACTTAATGTTTGAATATGATTTGTTAATTATTTCTATAACCTTCTTAGTATCTTTATTAATATTGCATTCCTTAATTGTAAATCCAGGAATATTAACTATATGAATATCGTTTAGATTGTGTTTGATTCTAAAAAATCTTTGATGTAGTATCGACCCTTTTAATAATTCTTCCTTAAAATCATTGTTATGAACTACTAAAAGGTCATTATTTTGCCTTATCTCTTTGTAAAGAGGTAATGCACTGAACTTACATGGATTTACTAAATAATCACTTATAAGGTTTTCAGAATATTGTTTCATAAACATCACCCTCCTTACTTTAATTATACAATAACAGCTCAGTGTTAAAAAGAACAAATATATATGTCATTTCCTAGATAGTCGTATCACATTCTACCACATCATAAACGCCTTTGTTATGGTATGCATATCATTAGTTGCAATTATTTATGATACGGCTCGTTATTAATAATTCTAAAAGAACGATAAATTTGTTCCAATAATATAACTTTCATTAATTGATGCGGGAATGTAAACTTAGAAAAAGAAAGTATGAAATGAGCTTTATTCAAAATCTCTTTAGATAATCCTAGAGAGCCTCCGATGATAAATGTTATCGTTGAAGATTCATAGGAAAAAATATCTCTTAATTTATAAGCTAATTTCATACTATCAAGTTGTTTGCCTTTTATATCTAATACAATAATATACTCATCGCTTAGTTTCTTTAGAATCTTTTCTCCCTCTTTATCTTTAATGATTTCCATTTCTTTTGAAGATAGATTTTCGGGCGCTTTTTCATCATTTATCTCAATCTCTTCTAATTTAACATAACGAGACAAGCGTTTAGTATATTCATTAACTGCTTCTTTAAGGTAATTTTCTTTAATTTTTCCAACTGTGATTAGTTTTATTTTCATTTTACCTCCATTATTTAGTTCTTTTATAACGCGGATGTGACTTTTTATATTCTTCTTGTAATTTTTCTTTAGAAATCTTTGTGTAAATTTGAGTTGTTGATAAACTAACATGTCCAAGCAACTCTTGAACTATCCTTAAATCAACACCACGGTTAAGTAAATGTGTTGCAAAAGAATGTCTAAATGAATGAGGTGACAACTTCATCGTAGAAGCTTGCTTTTCTAGAACCCTATTCAAAATTGTTCTAACACCTCTCGTGGATAAATTCCCACCTTTAAAATTAAGTAATAAATAATCACTTTGATTTTCATTTTTTATACTTAAATTAGGTCTTGCTTCTAAAAGATAATTTTTTACAGTTTTTATTGCCTCATCATGAACAGGAACAATTCTTTCTACCGAGCCTTTACCATGAATTAATATCTCTTTTAAGATGAAATCTATATCTTTTATCTTTATATTTATTAATTCTGACACTCTTAATCCACAACCATAAAGAAGTTCAAAAATTACGCGGTTTCGTTTACCTAAATCAGTTGTCTCTTCGATATTTTCTAAAAAATTCACCATTTCATCTTCATAGATAAATTTAGGTAATTTTTTTTGAACCTTCGGTAAGACAACATTTTTAAAAGGATTGTCATCGACAATCTCTTCATCTAATAGATAATCAAAAAGATTTTTTACACTACTTATTTTTCTTCTAATTGATTTAGGATCATAATTATGATGCAAACTAGCAACATAGAACTTAGCAATCCTATTGGTGATATAATTCAAATCCCCTAAATCTTCATTAGTCAAAAAAGAAATTAATGAATTAATATCATTAACATAAGCAATTACAGTATTATTAGAATATTGTTTTTCAATTTCTAGATAGTCTCTGTATTTAGCTATAATATCTTTATTATTCAATGTTCTCATCCTTAATAAGGAAGTCTATTGAATCTAATGCTCTATTAGCATAAAGCATTTTTCGTTCCTTTTTTTTATGTTTGAATTGTATCTCTGGAAATAATCCAAAGTTTGTATTCATTGGTTGAAAACTATTAATATTTGCATTTGCTATATAATTAGCCTGTGAACCAATAGCTGAAACTAAAGGAAATTTAATTAAAGATTTATCAGATAAAAGCCTCGCCAAATTAATCCCCGCAACTAGACCTGAGGCTGTTGATTCAACATAACCCTCTACTCCAGCTAACTGACCAGCAAAGAACAGATCTTTTCTAGTTTTTGATTGATAGTATTCATTAATTGAACCAGGTGCATTAATATAGGTATTTCGATGCATAATACCGTATCTGATAATATTTGCTTTTTCTAAACCAGGTATCATTCTAATGATTCGCTTTTGTTCAGAAAAAGTTAAATGTGTTTGAAATCCGACTAAATTATACATTGTATTTTTCAAATTATCTTGCCTTAATTGAACAACAGCGAAAGGTCTTTTAGAATCATCCTTAGCTAAACCCACAGGTTTCAATGGCCCAAATACAAGCGTTTTATATCCTCTTTTAGCCATTTCCTCAAAAGGCATACAGCCTTCAAAAACCTTCATTTCAAAGTCTTTAACTTCAGCCATTTTAGCATTAATTACTTCTTCATACCATTTTGAGTACTCTGCTTCAGTCATTGGGCAATTAATATAATCTGCTTCACCTTTGTCGTATCTGCTTTTATAATAAGCTATATCCATATTAATAGAATCAGCCTCAATAACCGGAGCAATAGCATCATAAAAATAAAGCATATCTTCGCCAATAAATGTTTTAATAGATTTTGCTAAAGAATCATGAGTTAATGGTCCTGAAGCAATAATGGTTGGTCCAGATAAAATATCCTTAACTTCTTCATCGATAATTTCTATGTTAGGATGATCTCTTAATTCTTTTGTAATATATTCAGAAAATAATTTTCTATCTACAGCAAGTGCGTTACCCGCAGGTATACTATACTTATCGGCCGCTCTTAAAACTAGAGAATCTAGTTTTCTTAATTCTTCTTTCATTACTCCAGCAGCATTCATTAAACTATTCGATCTAAGCGAGTTAGAACATACAAGTTCAGCAAAATCAGTATTTGATTGTGCAGGAGTTTTCTTAATATTTTTGCTTTCAAAAAGACGAACTTTTATATTTCTTTTCGCTAATTGATAAGCTGCTTCACTTCCGGCTAATCCAGCACCAATCACATTTACTTTCACTTGTACACCTCTTCATTAAATATTATATCACATAAATAAATAACGGATGAATTCACCCGTTATTTTTTCTCTCTAACTATTATTGGATAAGGTTTTAAGTCAATCTTCCCATTCTCAACCTTAATAATCTTTTTATCTAAATAATTTCTATATCGTCCATCATTAATATTAATTTCCACTTGTCCTTCAACTTTTCCTAAATTGAAAATTCCATGATATACAATTTTTTCGTTTTCAAATGTTTGATACGCTACTTCATCAATATCTCGCATGTGTACAGTATAAATGCCATTCGCAAAAATACTCCTATTTTTTAGTCTTGTCAACTTTTTAAAGAAATCTGTCAAATCTGTTGGTTTATCAAAAACTTCTTTTTCATATAAACTCGGTAAAATATTTGAAGCATATTCTTGCCCAGCATAAATCAAGGATGCGCCCTTTTGAAAGAATAAGAAAGCATTCCAGTTTTTAATTTTATCCAAATCATTATCTAAACGCTTAGCAATTCTTTCAGAGTCATATGTTTCAATATGATGCAACTTAACATAATTTTTTGGATAGATTTGTTCTTGATTTCTTAAAGCTTCTAGATAATGTCTTAAAGGTCCTTCACCTTTTAAATACGCTTTTTGATCAGGTTCAACATCTAAATCTTGTGCTATATCAAATTCTTGATAAAGTTCTGATTCTGATAAACAATTTAAACCCATATCTCTAAGTTGTTTAAGGTGTTTCCCTCTAATAGATTCACTTAACCAAATAAACTTACGATTTACTCTACTAATTTGTTTTCTTGCCATTTTCCAAAAATCTAATGGAATCATACTAGCTGTATCACATCTAAAACCATCGATATCCATTCTTGCGTATTTTACTAAAATATTAAGTAATTCAAACCAAAGCGTTTTGTCTGATGAAAAATCAAAATCATAGACATCAGTCCACTTGTTTACCTTACTACATGAATCACCCAAATCATTTTTAAAATACCATTCAGGATGATTCTTATGATAATAAGAATCTTTAGCTGTATGATTATAAACAATATCCATCATAATCTTCATTTTTTTATTATGAATAGCCTCTATTAATTTTTCAAAATCTTGCATAGTACCTAATTCATCTCTTATAGCGTTATAAGATTTAATTGAATAAGGATTACCCAAAGTGCCAATCCTATCTTGTTCACCTATAGGATGTATTGGCATTAATAAAATTACATCTACACCTAAATCCTTAATTCGGTCTAAGTCATTAATGATAGCTTTAAAACTACCTTCTTCAGAAAAATTGCGAACATATATTTGGTAAAACACTAAATTTCTTAATTTAATATTTGTCTTTCTCATAGATTACCTCCGACTACCTTAATTTTACTATAAATACAATAAAAAGTCTATTTTTCTATTAAAATGTTACTTTTTAATTTAAACGCAATAGAAAGAATATAAAGTTGCATTTAGTTTTAAAAGAAATGTATGTCATAATGAATATGTGTTCTAGTCGAAGAAAGGAGCCTTATATGTCTAGACTAGATTATGAAGATTTATTAAAGATTTACAAACTGATTTCTTTAAATTACCAGGCTTATCAAATTTCATCTATGATGCATATACATCCTTCTACTCTATACCGGCTTATTAAATCAAATATGCAAGTTAAAACACCAAAATATAATCGAACCTATCGATATAGATTTTGTATTCATTTAGCCGAGTGTAGAAAACAAGTTAAACGTTGTCCTAATGACTGTCTTAGATTCGAAAAATATTTATGTTCTAAACTTAAAACTTTTCCTTTTTTTTGTGATTTTTGCGAAGGTAAGACTTACTGCTCAAAAGAGCGGCACTTTTGGAATCCAGATCATGTTTACTTAAAAAGAACTGAACGCTTACATCTTTCAAGAAGACATATTACACTTTCTAAAAAACAACTTAATGCTTTCGATAAATGGCTGTCTCCTCAAATCAAACATAAAAAATCTATTGAAGTTATCTATGCAAATTCTCCTGATATGTTTCCTGTCTCTACATCAACTGTTCGTCGTTGGATTAATCACTCTCGTTTATCCGCTAGAAGAATTGATTTGATTAGGGCTGTTTCTTATAGTCCTAATAAGCTTTATCGATACTCTAGACGTAATAACCCTAACCCCTTAGCTAAATATGGTCACACCTATCATTTCTTCAAGGATTACTTGAATCTTAACCCTTTAGCTTCTATCATGGAATTCGATACTGTTCATGGTATTCAAAATGAATCCGTTAAACTTTTTACTATTTTTCACCGTTCTTCACATCTTCAACTAGGTTTTTTAATTCCTAACTTGAATCCTGCTTCAATTAATAAAGTTCTTCATTCGCTTCAAAATACTCTCTCTAATCACTTCCAAGTTCTCTTCCAGGTCATCTTAGCTGATAATGGTATTGAGTTTGATCAACTTATTGATTCTTCTATCAATGAAGATACAGGTGAAGTGCTTTCTAATGTGTTTTATACCCGTCCTTATTGTTCAGGCGATAAAGGGGCTTGTGAGAAAAATCATGAGCTTTTTAGGTATATTGTACCTAAAGGACACAAACTTTCTGATTTCAATCAAAAAGACATCAATTTTATCTTTTCCATGATCAACTCTTACCCAAGAAAATCTCTCAATTGGAAAACCCCTATTGATGTCTTTCTGAAATCTTATCCAAAGCATATACTTGATTCTTTATCCATCAAGATTATTCCTTTGGATGATATTAACTTTAGACGTTAATATCTTTTTAAGAATTACCACCACATAATTCTTATATCGACTAGAACACAACTCATTTTATTTCGTTGCGTTTAGTTTAATAATTAATCTAACCGCACGTTTTTTTCTATGGTCGTATTTTCTACTCTCACCTATTATATTACATAATTTTTCCAAAAAAAGAAAGTTTATTTTCTTCTAAACCTTCTTTTCTTCTATCTTTTTTACTTTATTCACTGTTTATTGCTTTTTCTTTAGGAACTAACACTAATTTTGATTTTTGTTGATGTTTGACTTTGATTTTGTTAGGAAAATAAAAAGCTAAGTAAAAACTCAGCTTAATGGTTAGTAATTAATGGTATTAGCATTTCATCCTTCACTAATCCAGCATGTGTAGCTTTATGTG
>JAIPGD010000021.1 GCA_021736305.1 Candidatus Izemoplasma sp. | reverse complement strand
AACAAGCATTTGAACCGCTAAAACCATCAGTTGATTTAGTTAAATAAGCTATTTTTTTAGAGTTGCAATTAGGACATCTTATATTGTTATCATGAGTGTCTTTGATATCGATAGGGCCATCGATAACTTCTTGTTTAATATGAGAATCATAATTATTATTTTTATGATAATCGCTTAATTCTTCTCCACAATTTATACAATATTTATTTGAATCAGCGTTTTCTATACCACAATATACACAACGTTTCAAAATATCACCTCTATTATATATAATTTTATAACTTGAAATAACAAAAGACAACCACAATGGAAATATTTGTAAAATTTTATACTATAAACAATAAAAAAAAAGACATTCGTAAAGAATGCCTTTAATTAATAAATGGCGGAGTAAGAGAGATTCGAACTCTCGCGCCGGTCACCCGACCTACACCCTTAGCAGGGGCGCCTCTTCAGCCTCTTGAGTATTACTCCAATAACAGTCAGCCATTTTATATTACTAGATTTTTAGCTAACTGTCAACTCTTTTTTCTCTAACTTATGTATGTCTCTTCTTCTTCTTTTTCTTCCTCTTCTATACGAGGATCAGGTGATTTCTTTTCTTTTTCAATATCTTCTTTTGGTAAATCTTTTTCATACTTAACTTCAACTTCTTTATCTTTTTTAGCTTTTTTATTTAAAGATTGTGAATATTGACGATATTTACTGTAGCCGCCATAACCATCATATCCTAAATATATTGCACTGCCAATTGAAACAAATAAGAATAACCATCCTAAAGTTGCTGCATCAAAGTCACTCCACATCACTATAACTGCACCTAGTGTTAGTGCTCCAATGTGAAAAATAAATTTAGGAACTTCAGTTTTTTCTTCAAAGAATGAAGTTGAAACAAAAAAGACTAAACCTCTTAAATAGAAGAAAAATGCTAAAAACCATCTGAATAATTTTGACCAAGTATCTGCTTGATCAGTTTTTAATCCTTTAACTCCTGCATAAATCATCACAATACCAAGAACAATTCCTATAAGAATCTCAATAATATTAATTGTTCTTAAAATTTCTTTATTAAGTGTTTTTAATAGTGGATAAACTCTAAATAATGAATATATTGCAATAGCAATACCAGTAATAGTATATACAACATCATCAGATAAAGCCATGAAAATACCCACACCCAATAAAATAGCTGCGATAATCCATTTTAATAACCAACCATAACCATATTTTGCTTTAGCCATAATAAACCTCCTTAAGTTTAAAATTGCTTTGTACCTATATTATACCTTATAAACCACTTATTTCAATTGTATTTATAAATTACAAATTAATTTATGAAACTTGGTTTTTCGTCAGGCTTTACCATAGTTAATTGTAATCTTTTTCTATCTAAATCAACTGATATAACCCAAACCTTAACAATATCACCAACTTTGACAACCTCTAAGGGATGTTTTACATATCTTTTACTTAATTTAGAAATATGCACTAACCCAGCTTCTTTAATCCCAACATCAATGAAAGCTCCAAAATCAACAACATTTCTTACAGTTCCCTGTAATTCCATATCAGGCTTTAAATCTTCTAAATTTAATAAATCACTTTTTAATAATGGCTGCGGAAAATTATCCCTAATATCTCTTGTTGGAGAAACAAATGCATCTAAAATGTCTTCAACTAAAATTATGTGTTGGTTGAGCTTATTAGCTAATTCTCTTTTATTGATTTCAGAAATAACTTCTTTAGCTTTTTCAGTTCCTATTTCGTTAAGTTCAAGACCTAATTCAGTTAATATTTCATTAGCTAATACATAACTCTCTGGATGAATTGGCGTTTTATCTAATGGATTTTTAGAGTTATATATTCTTAAAAACCCAACAGCTTGTTCAAATGTTTTCTCACCAATATTTTTTACTTTTTTTATTTTCTTTCGATTTTGAAAAGGCCCATTTTCTTCACGATAATTAACAATATTTTTAGCTACTTTAGCAGATAATCCAGAAATAAATTGTAACAGAGAATGACTTGCTGTATTTACGTTTACACCAACCTGATTTACTGCAGTAGTTACA
This sequence comes from Candidatus Izemoplasma sp., assembly GCA_021736305.1. Classification (GTDB taxonomy): domain Bacteria; phylum Bacillota_I; class Bacilli_A; order Izemoplasmatales; family Hujiaoplasmataceae; genus Hujiaoplasma. Next base: position 18,822 of record JAIPGD010000021.1, on the reverse strand, counting down.
ACAAAATCAAGTGAATCATTAAGTTTTGTTTGTGTAACATCATGTTGATACTGACCTACACCAATTGATTTAGGATCAATTTTAACTAATTCTGATAAAGGATCTTGGATTCTTCTTGCTATAGATACCGCAGATCTTTCTTCTACTTGAAAATCCGGAAACTCTTCTCTAGCAAGTTTACTAGCAGAATAAACACTAGCACCAGCCTCATCAACAATAACATATTTTATATCAGCTTTTAGTTCTTTTAATAAATTAACCACAAACTTTTCAGTTTCTCTAGAAGCAGTACCATTACCAATAGCGATGATATCAATTGGATACTTGTTAAAAATTTCTATCAAAGCGTTTTTAGATTTTCTTATCTGTTCTTCGGGCACTCTAGCTCCTTGATATGCCTCATGTGGATATATTACAGATTTATCTAAAAATTTACCAAACTTATCAATAACCGCTAATTTACAACCCGTTCTAAAAGCGGGATCAATTCCTAAAACCGTTTGGCCTTTTAAAGGTGGTTGTAAAAGTAATGATCTTAGATTTTCAGAAAATATATGAATAGCTTGGTCTTCAGCTTTTTCAGTTAAATCACTGCGTATTTCTCTTGAGATAGAAGGACTAATTAATCTTTTATAGCCATCAATATAAGCTTCTTCCATAAGGTCATTTACGATTGAAGATCTACCTGATATAACTTGACTATTTAAATATTTAAATATAGGATCAGTGTCAACATCTATTTTAACGGTGATTACTTTTTCTTTTTCAGCGCGATTAATCGCTAAAACACGATGAAGTTTAATAGAACTTAATCTTTCTTCATAATCATAGTAATTTTGATATGTTTCATATTGATCTTTAACATTCTTTTTCTTTTGTGTTACTAAGTTACCATTATTATAAGTGTACTCACGGATCCATTTTCGGTAATCCGCATTATCCGAAACCATTTCAGCAATAATATATTTTGCTTCTGTAAATGCATCTTCAACGCTTTCTACTTCATCACTTAAATAAGGTATAGCCATTTTTTCTAATGATCCTTCTTCAGGGAATAATAGCATTTCATTAGCCAAAGGTTCTAAGCCTTTTTTAATAGCTTCTGTTGCTTTAGTTTTCTTTTTTTCTTTAAAAGGTCTATAAATATCTTCAAGGTCAATCAATTTATCTGCTTTATTTATGTTTTCAACTAATTCTTCTGTTAACATACCTTTTTCGTCAATTAGTCGAATAATATCTTCTTTTCTTTCCTGAAGATTTTTACTATATTCATATTCTTTTTGAATAGCTCTAATTTCTTCTTCATCTAAAGAGTTTGTTTTTTCTTTACGGTATCTTGCAATAAAGGGTACGGTATTCCCTTCATCTAATAACTCAAGAACAACTTCAACTTGTTTAGTTGTTATACCTTGACTTTTAGCAACTTCCTTAATCAAGTTTTCATTTAAATATTCCATTTAACTACCTACCTTTTCCCTATCTATTTTACCACAAATTAGCGATATAAGAATAAAAAAGAGCTAAAAATTAGCTCTAATCATTAAATGGTTCATAAGTTCCTTGTTCTAATGCTTCTAGAAACTCTTCAATATTAATTTTTCCTAAAACAACTTCTTCTAATTGATTATCAGTTACAACAACAATCATTGGTGTAGAAATTGATTCTTCACCAATTTCAGTCAAAAAGTTTTGTTTAGTATAAGCTGTTTCGTCTTCAGCAACTTCTTTAGTCGTAATTGAATTAATATCAGCCAAAAAGAACCTCTCAGAATCTTTATTATAATCGTTTGCAAAGCCTAAAACATCTTCTTTAATGTCTCGACAAGTTGGACATGTATTAGAATAAAAATATACTGCATAATTTGAAACTGGATTCCCATCTTCATCATTCATCGCCCAAACTTCATCATAAGTCTTCGCATGTGAATAACTATTGTAATCTTTCCAATCAGTTGCTTTATCAAAAACCAAAGCAGCTAGCATCAATAATCCTACAGTTACGATAATCCCTACAATTACTTTGATTAATAATAGTTGTTGATTTTGTTTCTTGTATCCTTTTGAATAAGTAGCCATTTCTTCACCTCAATGTCTTAATTTTACATAATTTGTTTAAATAATTCAAGTATTAATTTTATTTATTTTCCTCAATGATAGCTTGAGCAATAACATTCTCTTTTTCATGAGAAATACTTACCCATATAAAGTAATCATTGTAATTAGGTTCTTTTACATATGGTTTTCCTGTTGAGTCATTCAAAATAGTAATATCTTTAAGATATACTTTCAAATCAAGATTGCCAAAAGCCTTTACAATTGCTTCTTTAAGAGCAAATCTTCCGGCCAAGTATTCTTTCTTTCTAGATAGAAGTTTAAACGACTTATAGACTTCGATTTCTTCTTCAGATAAAATTCGCTTAAAACTTGTTAGTTTTAATCGGTCAATCTTACATATATCAATTCCAATACCTTTAATCATATTTACCCTCGGAAATTTTTATTTTATTTGCTAAATCTTTTATCGCACGGAATCGATGATTCAATGCTGATTTAGAAATTTGTTTGTCAAAATGTTCTAAAGAAGCATAACTCAATTCCAGTAATGACGATTCTGGGTATTTTTTCCTTAAAAAGATTGCTTCTTTCATACTCTTAGAAATGTTGCTTTCTATATTATTTTCAATAATTTTAATGTTCTTTAATTGCTCTTTAGCAGCTTCTTGTGCTTTTCTTTCGTTAGCGATATCGCAATTAATAACTCTGTTAATAGAATTTTTAAAATCACGTTTTATTCTCGTGTCTTCAAATGTAAATAATGAATTGTTTGCACCAATAACCCTAAGAAAATCAGCGATTCTTTCTGCTTCTTTTAAATAGGTTATAAATCCGCGTTTATTTTTAGAAACCTTAGCATTTAAATTAAATTCATTTGCTAGCAATTTCACTACTTCAGAATGTTCCTTTGAATAAGATTGTATTTCTAAATGATAAGCACTTGTATCAGGAGAATTTATTGAACCTGAAGCTAAAAACGCGCCTCTTAAATATGCTCTTTTACAGCATTCTTTTTCTACCAAATCTTTATCAACATCTTTGAAAAATAGAGCATCATCATTAAGTAAAGATAATTCATTTAGTAATACTTCCACGGATTCATTAATTTTAACGATAAATTGTTCTTTATTTTTAAACTGTTTAATCTGCTTTTGAATTAAACTGTACTCAAAATTGTATAACTTTTTAAGTAAGTATACAAATCTTCTTACTACAGAGTTATTAGTAGTTTGAAATACTAAACTTATCCCAGTTGAGTTTTTTTCAACTGAACCATTAATATGAAGCATCGCAGACATTTCAGCCTTATTACAACAATTTAAATGCCTTAAACTTTGTAATTCTTTTTTTATTTCTTTTGCAAATGACATATGATCACCATTCCTTATATGTCATGATTTAAAATCAATTGTATATTTAGACTCCGCATAAGTTTTATTTTTTCGTTTAGTTCGAACATAAATTGAAACTAAAATACCACCAATAATCATTAATATAGAAGTTACAATTGCTAGTTTAAATGTTTGTCCTAAAAATTCGAATGTTAATGGATCTGTCCGCATCGTTTCAATAAATATTCTTAAGCCGCCATACCATATTAGATAGAATGCAAAAATCTCACCAAAATGAATTTTTTTGATTCTTCTAAGAATAAGCATAATGCTAAAACCTAGTAAATTAAAAATTGACTCATAGAAGAAAGTCGGATGATAAAATCCTCTTATTGGCGCAAACTTATCTTCATCAATTATAAACATATTATTAACTATAAATTCAGGAATATGGATGGTATTGCGTAAATAATTGAATTGTTGTTCAATTGTTAAAATCGCATTACCGTCTTCAGTCATTCCTCCAACTAAACCACCATGAGCTTCTTGGTTAAAGAAATTCCCCCATCTTCCAAATGCTTGCGCAATAATGAAGCCTACAGCAACTATATCTAATATTTTAAATATATCAATCTTTCTTTTTCGCGAATATAAAATAATCATTATGACAGCTGTGAAAAAAGCACCATGAATAGCTAAACCAGCAAAGCCAGTAAAACTACCATTTTGAAAACCTAAGAAGTTTTGAATAAAACCACCTATGCTTCCATCATAAAAAACGTCCCATTCAGCAACAACATACCATAATCTAGCTCCTAATATTGAAACAGGAACTATCCATAAAAATCCATCAATAAAGTCATCCTTTTTCATACCGATTCTTGGAGCTTCTCTTAAAGATAATAATAAAGCAACCAAAATTCCTAGCATAATGAAGAAAGAATACATATTAATTGCCCTACCAAAAACAGTAAACAAACGATTATCATAATTGTATATGGCTTCGATTTCTGTATCTTCATCTATTTCAGAAAATTCACTTTCAAAAACTGACCATCTTAAAAATTTACTATTTTCTTTGTTATTTGGATTTATAGGTGGTTCAATATCACAAGTTTCTTGACTATCACAATTAATTGTTTTTAAGATGTCGCCATTATAATCAACAAAGGTAACTGTAAACGCCTCTGTTTCTGTTACAGTTGTTTGTTCATTAGAGCCACAACTAATAAAAAATATTGTAAGAAATATAATTAGAAAGCTCAATGTAATTTTAGTTATGTTTTTCATTTTCTAACTCCCTGTTTTTTATAATTTGTTTGTTAAGAGAATAATTAAAGTCTTCTGCTGAATTATATCCCATATCTTTTGATTTATAATCTAATGCAGCTGCCTCAACTAGAGTTGCAGTATTTCTTGCTTCAGTTACTGGTAAAGTTGCATACGAAACATAAGTATCAAAGATTTTTCTTTTTCCGGTTTTTAAACCTAATCGATCATTTTTAGAATCTTCTTTCCACTTATCAAGTTCTACAATAATTGAAATCCTTTTTTTCTCTCTAAAAGACCTTACTCCAAATAAATAAACGACATTAACAACACCGACACCACGAATTTCTAAAAATTTCTTTAATACATCGGGCGCCTCTCCAACAACAACGCCTTTTTCTACTTGATATATATCTACCATATCATCAGCTACTAAAATATAGCCCCGTCTTATTAATTCTAAAGCAACCTCGCTTTTTCCGATTCCGCTTTTTCCAGTAATTAGAATCCCAACACCATTAATATCCATTAATACACCGTGCATTGAAGTTCGTTCGGCTAATTTAGCTTGCAGAAATGCGTATAATTCACTAAATAAAGAAGTTGTTTTATAGTAACTCTTTAATATAGGAATCTTATATTTATTTCCTAAATCAATAAATATTTTAGGTACATCAACATTTTTAGAAAATATAAAAGCTGGAGCTTGTTTTTTGAAAATGCTATCTACTCTTTCCTCTTGTTCTTTATTTGTTAAAGAATGAAAAAAAGCAGCTTCTTTAGAGCCGATAATTTGAATACGATCATTCTCGTAAAAATCCATCATTCCAGCTAGTTCTAATCCCGGTTTTGCTAATGAAGGAACTTTGACATAATCATTAACTCCTTCTTCACCAGCTATCAACTTTAGTTCCAAACCGTCAATAATTTCAGATATTTTTATTTTTGGCATTTAATCACCTTCTACTTTTTTCGATTTAATAATACATTTGCTCTTTTATATATAACTTTTATAAAATATCTCAAGAACCCAAATACAATAATAAATATGATTGGATGATAAGGGCTAATAAACGAAAATTCTTTTCCAAAAATTAGTAAATCTATAAAATATAAATAAATTACATTTAGAAGAAAAAAAATCGAACCAACCGAGTATATAACTATTTGCATATGTTTTTTAAAAAGATATTTTTTATATAATTCTTCAAATAAAGTTAAGCCAAATACTATAACAAGTAAATATAAATCATTATTTAAACTACTCAAAAATAAATGGCCAATAACTTTTATGATAATAAAAAAGGCTATGAAATTAATCAAAAAACTGATAATTAAGTTAACAAAAAAGTTACGAGAATAAACAGCGGCTAAATTAATTTTAAGAACTGGATTTCTGCCACCGTATTTTTTTCTATTCTGTTCATTTTGTTTTTTTACTTTTTCAATTAATTTTTCTAATTCTTCGATTTCTTTACGGATTTCTTCTTTAGATTTTTTTTCTTTATCGTTGTTTTTATCACTCATAAAATCACTCTACTTATCTATTAATATCATAACACAGTTATAATAAATTTTGTATTTAACTGTTTTTATAATCTTCTAATACAGATTTTAAATATTTACCTGTGTAAGATTTTTTTGATTTTGCTATTTTTTCTGGTGTACCCTTTGCAATAAGTTTTCCTCCGCGTTCTCCACCTTCTGGACCTAAATCAATTATATGATCAGCTGTTTTTATAACGTCTAAATTATGTTCAATAACGATAACAGTAGCGCCTTTATCAACAATGTCATTTAATACCGCCATTAATTTTTTAATGTCATGTGTATGTAAGCCTGTTGTTGGTTCATCTAAAATATATATTGATTTATCAGTAATTCGTTTATATAACTCGGAAGAAAGTTTTACTCTTTGCGCTTCTCCACCAGAAAGAGTTGTTGAAGATTGACCGAGTTTTATATATCCCAATCCAACATTATTAATTGTTTGTAATTTTCTTTTAACCTTAGGAATTTTATCAAAAAATTCTAAGGCTTCTTCTACACGCATGTCTAATACATCAGCTATATTTTTACCTTTATATTTTACTTGTAAGGTTTCTTTATTATATCTTTTACCATGGCACTCTTCGCACTCAACATATATATCTGGCATAAAATGCATCTCGATTTTTATTACCCCATCGCCTTGACAGTTTTCGCAGCGTCCACCTTTTACATTAAATGAAAAACGGCCTTTATTATATCCTCTTAATTTAGATTCTTTTGTTTTAGCATAAAGATCACGGATATGATCAAATACGCCAGTATAAGTTGCTGGATTAGATCTAGGTGTTTTTCCAATTGGTGATTGGTCTATATCTATGATTCGTTCAAATTGTTCATAATTTTCAATTTTTTTAACTTCGCCAGGTGTTTCTCTTCTTCTTGTAATTAAATTTACTAAGTTTTTATATAAAACTTCATTTATTAAAGATGATTTTCCAGATCCACTTACACCCGTTACAACAGTTAAACAACCAATAGGTATATCAACGTTAATTGCTTTTAAATTATTTTGTTTAGCTCCGATTATTTTTAAATAGTCATGTTTGTGTTCTCTTCTTTTTTCGGGTACATGGATTTGTAGTTCGCCGCGCAAATATTTTCCAGTAATTGACTTTTTATCTTTTAGTAATTCTTTTGGAGTGCCAATGAATTCTAATTTTCCACCATGTTCACCTGCACCGGGGCCAATATCAACCACTAAATCACTTTCCATAATCATTTCATGATCATGTTCTACAACAATCATTGTATTACCTAAATTCTTCATTTCTTTTAAAGAATTGATTAATCGGATATTATCACGTTGATGAAGGCCTATTGAGGGTTCATCAAGAACATATAAAACACCAGTTAAGCGAGACCCTATTTGGGTCGCTAATCTGATTCTTTGAGCTTCACCGCCTGATAAAGTCATAGACGCTCTAGAAAGTGTCAAGTAATCTAATCCAACATTGACTAAAAAGCCAAGTCTATCTTTAACTTCTTTAACGATAGGAGTAGCGATGTCATATGCTTGATTTTCAAGTTTTAAATCATTGAAAAATTCTAGTAAATGCAAGATACTTAAATGACTTACATCATCAATATTTTTATCTTGGATATATACAGATAAGGCTTCATCGTTTAATCTTTTACCTGAACAAGTTTCACAAACAATGTCACTCATCATTCCCTCTATCCATCGTCTAATCATTCTTGATTTAGTATTCATATAACGTCTTTCAAGACTGGTTATAATTCCTTCAAAAGGCTTCTTTGCTTTATGGAACAATCTTCCCTCACGAGAAACATATTTGTAATCTATTTCTTCTTCAGACCCATATAGTAAAATGTTTTGTTGTTTTTTCGTAAGTTTATTAAATGGCTTATCTAAAGGAATATCCAACGCTATAGCAGTCTGTTCAATCTGACGATAATAAATCGAATCAGTTTTTGCATATTTTTGGAAAACATTTTCTTGTAAGCTTAAACTTTTATCAGGAATTAAAGCGTTTATATCAATTTTACGATTAAATCCTAATCCGTTGCAAGTTTTACATGCGCCATAAGGTGCATTAAAAGAAAATAACCTAGGCTCTAGGTCCGGGATTGTAAACCCACATATCGGGCAAGAAAATTGTTCGCTAAAAAGCTTTTCTTCTCCATCAATAATAGCTTTTACATTGCCTTCGCCTAGTTTAGCTGCCGTTTCTAAGGAATCATATAATCGTGATGAAGCTGATTCTTTTATGATTATCCTATCAATAACTACATCTATATCATAACGCTTATTTTTATCTAAAGAGATTTCTTGATCTAATTCAAAATCTTCTTTATTAATTCTTATTCTTGTATAACCCTCTTTTCGCAAACTTTCAATTTCTTCTTTATGTGCGCCTTTTTTCCCTCTTACAACAGGGGCTAAAATTATTAATTTCTTTTGATCATTTTCTAATATTTTATTTGTCATTTCTTGAATCGATTGAGATTTAATTTCAATTTTATGAGTCGGACAAAAAGGCTTACCAATTCTCGCGAACAGTAAACGAACATAATCGTATATTTCTGTGACAGTTCCAACAGTTGAACGTGGGTTATGTGATGTCGATTTTTGATCAATTGAAATTGAAGGACTTAAACCTTCAATTAAATCAACATCAGGTTTTTTCATGTTTCCTAAAAATTGTCTTGCATAAGCACTTAAAGATTCAACATATCTTCTTCTGCCTTCCTCATAAATTGTATCAAATGCTAAACTAGTCTTCCCAGAACCGGAAAGACCTGTCATAACAATCAATTGATTTTTTTTAAATTCTAAATTAATTGATTTTAAATTGTTTTCTCTAGCACCTTTTATAGTAATATAATCTTTCAAATCTATTCACCTGTATCTATCATATTTTTAAATGTTTCTTCATCTATAATTTCTATTCCTAATTCTTTTGCTCTATCGTATTTTGAGCCAGGGCTATCTCCAACCAATACATAATCTGTATTATTTGATACCGAAGAACTTACTTTCCCGCCAAAATCTTCAATAATATTTTTAGCTTCTTTTCTTGAATAACTAGATAAACTACCTGTTAAAACAACAGTTTTATCTGTAAATGGTGTAGATTTATCCACTGAAGTATCAATATATTTAGTGTTTAACCCTAAATCTTGAAGTTCTTTAATCAATTCTAAATTTTCTTCATTATGGAAATAATCAATTACACTATTTGCGATTGCTTCACCAATATCTCTAATTTCGGATAAATCTTCTTTTTTAGCATTAGATAAATTTTCTAATGTTTTATAGTTTTTTGCCAGTATCTTAGAAGCTTTAGCTCCAACATAACGAATTCCCAAACCGAAAATTAATTTATCAAGATTATTATCTTTACTTGCTTCAATAGCAGAAATTAGATTATCAACACTTTTTTCGCCTAGTCCTTCTTTTTTCACTAAATCTTCTTTATGGTTTTTTAATTTAAATATATCAGCAATATCTTCTAAATAACCATCATTGTATAAATCATTGATAATAGCTTCACCTAAGCCATCGATATTATAAGCCACTCGAGAAGCAAAATGTATAAGTCCAGCTAAATGTTTTGCCTTACAATTTGGATTTGAACAATAATAATCAGCTTCTGATTCTTTTCTTTCAATCTCGCTATTACAAACAGGACATTTATTAATCATTTCAAATTCTTCTTCACTACCATCACGTTCATCTAAAATCACACTAACTACTTCTGGTATAATTTCTCCTGCTTTTCTTACAATTACATGATCATTTACTCTAATATCTCTTGACTTAATATAATCTTCATTATGAAGAGTTGCTCGAGATACTTTTGAACCAGATATGTCAATCGGCTCTAAAATAGCGACAGGTTTAATAACCCCTGTTCTTCCAACTTGAAAATCAATTTTATTAAGTACAGTTTCTTTTTCTTCGGTTGGAAACTTAAAAGCTGTAGCCCATTTAGGAAATTTAGATGTATAACCTATTTTTTCATAAAACTCATTTTCATTAACTTTTATTACTATACCATCTATTTCATAAGGCAAATCGTGTTTTATCTTTTCTATCTCATTAATAAACTCAATAACACAATCTATATCTTTGCAAAATTTTGTCTTTTCATTTATCTTAAACCCTAAATCTTTTAATTTCATGAGAGTTTCATAATGATTATTAAAGTCATCATGAAATCCATAATAAATAAATGCATCAAGATTTCTTCTGCTTACAACTTTTGAATCTAATTGTCTTATAGTTCCAGCTGCCGCATTTCTTGGGTTTTTAAACACTTCTTTGTCTTTATCTAATCGTTTTTGATTCAATTTATTGAAATTAGCTTTGCTTAAAAATATTTCTCCTCTTACTTCAAGCTTATCTTCAAAATCAATTTTTAAGGGGATAGATTTGATTGTTTTTACATTTTCAGTAATATCTTCACCGACTACTCCGTTTCCCCTAGTAGCTGCTCTTTTATAAAAACCTTGTTCATAAATAATAGATACAGATAATCCATCAATTTTTAATTCCGCAGTATAAGAAAAATCACTGACAACTTTTGCGATTCTTTTATCAAAATCTCTTACTTCTTTTTCACTAAAAACATTGCCAAGTGAAAGCATCGGTCTTTCATGTTCTACTTTCTCAAACTTTTCACTTACTGTTCCGCCAACTCTTTGAGTAGGTGAATCTTTTGTTTTTAAATCAGGATTTTCTTCTTCTAATTCAATTAATTCTTGCATTAATTGGTCATATTTTGCATCTGATACACTCGGTTTATCTTCTTCATAATATTCATGGTTGTATTGATTAAGCTTTTCTCTTAATTCTTTAATTCTTTTTTTTACATCCATAATTTCTACCTCTCAACTTCAAAGCTAGGGTGATCTTTAACTAATGTTTTTATTCCATGAGGAACACTAAAAGCAATTTTAACCAAATCTCCTTTTACCTCAACAACAACGCCTTTACCAAAGACTTTGTGATTCACTTTATCAGAAACTTTAATATTTTTATCTGATTTTTCATATGAATAATCATTAAACTGTGGTCTTTCTTTGGAAGATCTTATTCTTTCTTTTGGAATGTCTCTCGCATGATTTGGCCCACGTTTATCAATGTATTTTAAATCAATCTCTTCAAGAAATTGAGATTCCAAATTATCCATATATCTTCCATACATAAATCTTGCTTTACAATTTGTTAAGAATACTAAGTCTTTAGCTCTTGTTAAAGCTACATAAAATAATCTTCTTTCCTCATCAATATTATTTACACTATCTTCACTCGCCCTAATTGAAGGAAATATTGTTTGTTCAAGACCAGTAACAAAAACAACCTTAAACTCTAATCCTTTTGCCGAGTGTATTGTCATTAAACTAACTGCTTCATCTTCTTTCGTCTCTTCAGCTTCTAAATGCAAAACTAAATCATTTAATAATGTAGATAACTTATCATAATTAGATATATTTGGATTATAGTCACTTATTTGTTCTAATATAATGGTTTTAAACTCATTTAAATTATCCAATCTTCTTTCAGATTGAAATGTTTTATCATGAGTTGAATCATCCTTCTCTAACATTTCTCTATAACCACTTTTATCTAGCAACATATCATATATTTCCAATAAAGTATGTTTTTCAAGCTCAGATTTCAACTCTAAAATCATTTTTTTAAAAGCACGCATTTCAGAATCGGCTTTTCCCGTTAATAAGCCATTTTCTAAATCTAAACAATCAAATAATTTTAAATTGTTTTCTTCTGCGTAACTTTGAATTTTTTGAAAGGAAACTTTTCCTACGCCTCGTTTCGGAATATTATATACTCTTGAAAAAGAATAATCATCTCCGGTATTAATTATTAAATGTAAATATGCAATTATATCTTTTATTTCTTTGCGTTTATAAAACGATAAATTCCCAACAACTTTATGAGGGAGATTATATTTTAAAAACACATCTTCAAACCTTCTACTCATAGCGTTGTTTCTATATAAAACAACTATATCAGCTAGATTAACATTATTTCGCCTTAATTTCCTAATCTGTTCAAAAACATAATACGCTTCTTCTTCATCTGTATTAGCTCTATAGTAAACAATATTTTCACCACTACCAAGTTGAGAAAACAAATCTTTAGGTATCCTGTTTTTATTATTTTTTATTACTGAATTGGCTGCTTTTAAAATAGTGTCTTTAGAACGATAATTTTGATTTAGAATAATTTTTATATGTTCGGGAAAATCTTTTGTAAATTTTTTAATATTATATATATTTGATCCTCTAAATGCATAAATACTTTGATCTTCATCACCAACAATAAAAATATTACGGTGTTTTTTTGCAAGTTCATATACTATTTGATACTGTAAATTATTTGTGTCTTGAAACTCATCAACTAAAATATATTGGAATTTTTCCTGGTAGCGTTTTAACACACCAGAAAAATCTTTCAATATTTTTAAAGGCAAAATTAACAAATCTTCAAAATCAACGAGATTGTTAGCTTTTAAATATTTATTATACATTGGGTATATTTGTTCTAACATTCCCTTAATAGGTTCTTCGACTTGATTAATTGATTTTAATTTAGCTTTAATTAAGCCTATTAATTTAGATGTTATATTGGGAGAAAATTGTTTTAAATCAAAATTATGCTTTTTTAATAAATTCTTAATTATATTTGTTGAGTCTTGATCATCAATAATTTGGAAATTTTTCTCATATCCTAGATTATCAATTTCAGAACGCAAAAAATTAGCCCCCATAGAATGAAAGGTTGATATCCAAATATTGTTTATTGGTAAATCAATAAGTTTATAAACTCTTTCTTTCATTTCTGTGGCTGCTTTATTTGTAAAAGTTAAAGCTAAAATATTGCTTGGAGAAATACCAGCTTCTTTTATTAAATATGCAATTCGATTAGTCAATACACTAGTTTTACCCGAACCCGCTCCAGCTACTGCCATTACTGGTCCTTCAACAATTTTAACTGCTTTTTCTTGTTCTTTATTAAGGTTTTTAAATATCGATTTTTCCAAATTATCACCTTTAAATATTATAACATGATTGCTAAAAAGTATAAACTTATTCCCTTTAGAAAATAATAATAAATCAAGGGGTTTTACCCTTGATTTACTTAAATCTTGATTTTAGTTCTACTGTCCTATTGAAGATTAGATTTTCCTTAGAAGAATCATAATCTGTTGTAAAATAACCTTTTCTAATAAATTGAAACTTCTCTTCTGATTTAGTGCTTTCTAAAGCTTTTTCTATAAATCCAACTGATGTAACCCAAGAGTTTGGATTTAGTCTTTCAAATAAATCTTTTTTAGAATCAGAATCAATTAATAATGGTTCTAATAAATTAAAAGTTGCTGGTTTTGAAGTTGTTGCTTCTACAAAGTGAATATTACCGTTTGGTTTTCTTTCATTAAACCCAGATCCAGATTTTGTTTCTAGATCATAAGTACAAAGTAATTCAGTTATATTTCCATCTTTATCTTTGATAACTTCATTGCATTTTATAAAATAAGCTCTCATTAACCTAACCTCAATACCCAAAGCTAATCGTTTCCACTTTTTATTTGGTTTTTCTTCAATAAAATCTTCTCTTTCAATATATACTGTTCTTCCAAAAGCTATTTTTCTAGAACCTAGAGCTTCATTTTGTGGATTATAAGGAACTTCAATCCACTCAATTTTATCTTCGGGGTAATTTGTTATAGTTACTTTTAAAGGATCAATAACAGCGTGTGACCTTTTTACCTTATAATTCAAATCATTTCTTAATGAATTTTCTAGCATCTCAGAGGATACTGTTGAATTTACTCGAGATAACCCAGTGCTAATTATAAATTCTTTTATACTCTCTTTAGTGAATCCTCTTCTTTTAAGGCCGGCTAATGTTGGCATTCTTGGATCATCAAACCCATTTACTTTATTTGCTTCAACTAACTTCTTTAAATATCTTTTAGACATTATTGTATTGGTTATGTTTAATCTACCAAATTCATATTGATGGGGAACATGTTCCATTTCGCACTTTTCTACAAACCAATCATATAATACTCGATGGTCATCATATTCTAAAGAACATAACGAATGTGTAATTCCTTCTAATGCATCTTGAATTGGATGAGCAAAATCATACATCGGATAAATACACCACTTATTTCCTGTGTTTTGATGTTCAGTATGCATAATGCGATATATCACAGGATCACGCATATTCATGTTCGGAGAAGTCATATCTATTTTAGCTCTCAAAGTTTTTTCTCCATCTTTAAATTCTCCAGCTTTCATACGAGAAAACAAATCTAAGTTTTCTTCAATATTACGGTTTCGATATGGAGATTCTTTTCCAGTAGTTGTCAAAGTTCCGCGATATTCACGCATTTCATCAGCATTTAAATCGCAAACATAAGCTAACCCTTTTCTAATTAATTTAACCGCTAATTCATAAGACTCATCAAAATAATCAGAACCAAATAATATTTTCGCAGGTTTATATCCTAACCACTCTATATCTCTTTGAATTGCATCAACAAAAGACTTATCTTCATTCGATGGGTTAGTGTCATCAAAACGTAAGTTTGTTCTACCGTTAAAATTATCAGCTAATTCAAAATTCATAATGATTGCTCTAGCATGGCCAATATGTAAATATGCACTTGGCTCAGGCGGAAATCTAGTAACAATTTTATCAACCTTGCCAGATTTTAAATCCTCTTCCATAATTGTTTTAATAAAGTTCGATTCCATAATATCCTCTCATTCTAAATCTAGTCTTGAATATCCATTAATATACAAATCATCAGCTTTTCCATACTTTTTATATTGGAAATATCCTGCCGCCCCTATCATGGCAGCGTTGTCCGTACAAAATTTCATTTTTGGAAAAAATACCGGAATATCAGTTATTTTTTCTTTCATCTTTTTTCTTAATCCTGAGTTAGCCGCTACTCCCCCGGCTACTATAACTTGTTTAACTTTAAACTTATTTTTTGCTTGTATCGTTTTCTCTACCAATACATCTGTTACTGCTTCTTGAAAGCTAGCACAGAAATCATCAATATTTATTGCAATGTTTCTTTGCTTCATATTATGATGAGTATTAATGACATGAGACTTTAACCCAGAAAAACTAAAATTAAAATCACCACTTTGAATCATCGGCCTTGGAAAGTTTAAGTTATCAACTCCCGATCCTGCTAAACGATCAACAACTGGTCCTCCAGGATAGCCTAGCCCTAAAACTCTCGCAATTTTATCATAAGCTTCACCTACAGCGTCATCTTGTGTTTCGCCCAGTTTAATAAAAGAAAAATGTTCTTTCATTAAAATCAACTCAGTATGCCCCCCAGAAACTACTAAAGCAAGCAAAGGAAACTCCATGCCTTGTTCTATATAATTTGCATATATATGGCCACTAATGTGATGAACACCAATAATAGGTATATTATAATTTAAACTAATAACTTTTGCTGCATTAATCCCGATTAATAAAGAGCCAATTAATCCTGGGCCTTTTGTAACAGCTATTAAATCAATATCTTCATAGTTTAAATTAGCATTCTTTATAGCTTGATCGAATACATAAGTAATACCTTTAATATGTTCTCTTGAGGCAATCTCAGGAACGACACCCCCATAAGCCTTATGAATATCAATTTGTGATAAAACTTCATTTGCTAAAACAACATTTCCGTCCCTAACAACACTAACACTTGTTTCATCACAACTTGTTTCTACTCCTAATACATTCATTATTTCACTTCCTACAATTTCTTATATAAAAATAATGCATCTTCATTATCATTATAATAGTTTTTTTTAATGCTAATTGATTTAAAACCAAAACTTTTATACAAATTTATGGCCTTTATATTTGTTTTTCTAACTTCTAAAGTAATTTCTTTTATTTTTCTTAATTTGTAAAATTCAAACAAGTGGCTTAACAGTGCTTTTGCATATCCCCTGTTGCGTTTTTCCGGAACTATTACTAAACTATATATTTGTGATTTGTCTTCATCTAGCCATATTATAGTATAACCAATATATACATTTTTACTTAGCATTACATAAGCAAAAATTAATGGATTGTTAAATATTTCACTAGTAATTCCACTTTTTGTTGTTTCATTAAAATATAAATTTTCATATTTATGTAAAAATTCAATATCATTTTCGTCAGCTTTTCTTATTTTTACATTCATTTTTCCAAATTTCTCTCAGCTTCTGTAATCCTTAAATAATTTGGCGTTAATTTATGGATATCTTCAACTTTAACTAGTAAATTCGATTTGATTATTTTCTTTATGTTCGGCTTTCCATATTCAACAATTTCATATTTTTCATTTATATTTTGTTGAAAACTTTCAATATTTTCAAGTGTATCATTTTTTATATATTCTAACGTATTTTTTTGTTGGTTAAAATACGCCATAAAAGCATTATTTCTTCTAGCATCAATCAAAGATAAAATTTTATTTTTCTTCGATGATGAAGCGATTAATGCAAGTGAAGATACTTGAAAGACTGAAATATTATTAAGGTAACCAATCATTTTGCCTACTGTAACCCCTATTCTCACTCCCGTATAACTTCCCGGTCCTATACCTATTATTATTTCATCTATATCTTTCAAGGTAATCTTTGCATCATCTAATAACTTTTCTAAAAGAGGTAAAATGGTTACTGAATGATCATTGTCTCCAACTTGATAAATTGAAGCAACTTCTTTATCATCGATTAATAATGCAAGATATATGTATTTAGTTGCTGTATCTATCGCTAATCTTTTCAACGATTTTTTCATATTTGCCACTTCCTTTAATTAAAACATCTCTAATTTGTTCATCAACAAATTTAAAACTTAGTTTGATTATATCTTCAGGTAACATCACTTCAATATATTCACACCACTCTATAACAGCTATACCTTTGCCATAAATAAAATCATCTAATTCATAATCATAGCCAATACCTTCTAATCGGTAAACATCCATATGATATAAATCAAAATTTCCTTTATATGTTTTAAGTATTGTAAAAGTAGGTGAATTTAAAACATCTATCACACCAATTTCTTTAGCAAGATATTTTGTAAAAGTAGTTTTTCCTGATCCTAAATCGCCACTTAAACCAATAATCATTCCTGGAAAAACATACTCAGATAATATTTTTGCTAATTTATATGTATCTTCTTGAGAATTTAATCTTATCCTTATATCCACAATTACTCCTTATATTTATTAATATTATACTAAAGATTATATCATAAAAACAATAAATTCAAAGTTATAGCTATTCTAAACCATAAAAAATTATTTAATATATAGTTATTTAATTAATATGTTATAATAACCATGGTATACATACCAATTGAAAGGAGCAAACTATGTTTCTTATCATTCATAATCCGCTTTCAAGCAATAGAAAATCAAAACGAAAAACCAAAAGAATAGTTGATTATTTTCAAAAAAAGGGTATTGAATTTATTTTACGTTCTACTTTGAAAATAACTAATCTAAATAATTATTTGGATAAAAGAAAAAATATAACCGACATCCTATTTCTTGGTGGCGATGGATCCATTAACCATTTAATTAATAATGTTGATCTCCAAAAAATAAAACAAAACATATATTTAGCTAAAAGTGGGTCAGGGAATGATTTCTTAAGATCCCTTAAGCCATTAAAAACAGCAAATGTTTCTATTGGAGAAGCAACACTTGATGATAAAGAAAAAGTTAAGTTTATTAACGGGTGTGGCATTGGTTTTGATGGATTAGTTTGCCACTATGTAAACAATGATTCTAAAAAAAGCAAATTATCTTATTTTATTAATGTTTTTAGAGCTATTTTAAAATATCGCAGACAATCGATAAAATTAGTAATAGATAAAAAGGAATACAATTTTAAAAACACATTTATAGCTTCAATTCAAAATGGAAGATATTTCGGTGGAGGGATGAAAGCTGCTCCTAAAGCAGATATTGAAGATGATAACTACTATGTTATAATTGCTCATAATTTAAATAAATTTTTAATACAATTATTATTGTTAACAATTTATCCGGGTTGGCATAGGTTTATTAAATCAAAAATCACAATTTTAAAAGGCAAAAACATCGAAGTATATTTTAATGAACCGACTATTTTTCAAGCTGATGGAGAAGTGAAAGAAAATATTTCTAAAATTTCTGTTAAGCAACATGAGAAAAGACTGTTACACGCTTTTTCAAAGAACATAATATAACAAATTTTAGGCACTATCGATTTGATAGTGCCTTTTTATTATAGTCTTTCAAATAATTCTTTTGTTAATTTTTCGAATCCAGGTTTCTTCAATAAAGCAAACATATTTTTTTTATAATTCTCAACTCCTGGTTGATTAAAGGGATTAACCCCTAATACATACCCACTTATAGCACAAGCTAATTCAAAGAAATATACTAAGTATCCAAAACTATAAGCATCAATCTTTGGAACAGTTAGAATCATATTCGGTGTTTTACCATCTAGATGTGCTAATGCGGTTCCTTTAATTGCTTGTTTGTTTACATAATCAACGCTTTCACCGCTCAAATAATTTAACTGATCTAAATTATTTTCATCTTCT
>JAIPGD010000020.1 GCA_021736305.1 Candidatus Izemoplasma sp. | reverse complement strand
CATTATTTTGTTGCTTTAGGTCATGTTGGTAAAAAAGTCTTAAGAGTTCTCTACTCAATAATAAAATATAGGTTAGTTTATATCGCACAATAATATATCCTTATATACAATTCACGAGATTCTTTCTCGTTTTTTGTCACACTCTTTTCTTCTAACTAATTTATCTCAATTATTTTCTTGACTTTTTAATAGTTGGCTTTCATAGTTTTGTTCCTAATACATATTATAGTCATTATTCTTAAAACCACAACAAACCCCTATTTCCCCAGTCTGTTGCCCATCTTTCATACCATCTATTAGCATGAACGTTATATGCCGAATTAGCCGCACTAATCAAAGATGGTATGGCTGCGATTGGTGTATATATTGCTAGCCCCATTAGTCTTTGTTGTTTATGATGACCATATTCATGTCTAACTGTATTAATACTTGCTCCGCGACCTAATCCAATAACTCCATATGAAAAAGCGCTTCCACCAGAATTTCCATATCTAAATACAAAGACACCTTTATAAAATGAAATACTTTTAGAGTCTGCAACAGCATTTACATCACTATTATAAGGATTCCAGTTTATCTTTTCCATATCTCTCTTTATTTCTTTATTAAGGGAAGATACCATCAACATCGCCCCATAAGCGGCCATATTCATAGTAAATAATGGAATGGAAGATGCTCCAGGTATAAGTAACATTTGAGAAGTCATTACAGTAACAGTCCCAGCAATTAAAGCAATACATGCTCCACCAATAAATCTACTAGTATCTTCCAACCATTCTGGCAAATATCCGGTGCTGTCTGTAAACATCACTGGCGTCATTTAGTCAGAGATAAGCACTAAGAATTCTTGAATCCTCTATAAAAATCAATATATAAACCTATAACAAATCAACAATAAATGTCTCTAATAGGAAGATACTTTTGATTGAGTTATAATTTCTGAAATCATTTTTTTGTTTAATATAAACAATATAATTTCAATTGGGAAGAAAATAAAAACCAACAAATTTCTTAATGCAAGTTGTGATCTGGTCATTTCTGTATTATTATCTCTGATAACTTTTATTCTCTGATTACTTTTTCCAAAACTCTGATTTCTTGAAATTTGTCCCTAAGTATAAAATATATAACAGGAATGAAAAAGCTAAAAATACCTATAAAAAATAACCATGGTCTTTCAATATCAATAACAAAAATCTTAGAGTTCCAAAATTGATTAAAAATAATAATTGGGGATATAATCAATAAATCAATCATTAATGCATTTATTCTTTGTATCCTTAAATCTTGTTTATTATCAAAACTATTACTTGATTTACTCTTTTCAGTTTTATATTTAAAATTATGCTCTACAATGATTGTTCCGCTAACAGAATTAAAATCAATCTTAACAAAAATCCAAATAAAATAGAACCATTCAAGAATTCTTCTTATAAATACATTCATTAATGTAATTCGTTTTTCGCCTTTTAAATTAGCGAGTTTAATAAACATTATTCTTTTCCCAATACTTGCATTGAAAAAGAAATAATCTTCAAACATTATAAATATTATAAGCAATACAAACAACGGAAAATATTGTATTGTCTCACTAACTGATCCATCATTAAACGGCAAACTAACAATAATCCACACAAGGCTATAATCTATGAGTACACTTAATTTATATCTTAGTTTAAGACATTTATTTTTCATTTAGCAAACTCATTAATCAATAACTATTTTGGTTCCTGTTATTTTATCAATATTATAAGATTTCTTAAATAGACCAAGATCATAATTAATGAATTCTAGTAATCTTCGATACATAATCTGTTTAATATTTGGGCTATTTCCTTTCATATCTTCAACATGAATCTTCATAATCTTTTTACCTAAGCTTCTATTCTTAAATATTTTATCTCCCAAAAAATAGTAAATAAATACAATCGCCGCAAAAGGTATTGGATAATAGTACAGTGCATTCTGACCAAATATAATCATAAATAAAAATACGCACAATAATATGAGCGTTAGTATAATGATATCTAATACAATACTAATTTTATACTTCTTAAATAATATTTTGTCTTTTTTCATGGTTTTCCTCTATTCAAAAATTTTATCCCAAAAGTATCCGATGAGATTGAAATCAATTGTCTTTGACCCACCTGAAAGACCTATACCATATTTTAAATTTATCGCTAATCCTCCGTCTATTCTAAAACCTTCATCGCTCCATCCCACTTGAATATAAACACCATATAATGAAGCTCCTAAATTACTTCTTTTTGTACCATCGTCATTTAAATAATGTTCGAAATATGGTATTCCGGCGTCAAAAATGATAGATGAAAAAATATTATCAATTGTATTCCCATAAATATCGTTAACTTCACCACTTTGTTTTAACCCAATAAATATTGATTTACTCCAAACAGCTTTCCCAAAAACGAAAGACCCAGTAGCAATGGAGCCACAAATATTTGTTACTGTAGATATTTCTGCAACACCTTTTTGAATTTGAGGAGAAGTCGAATACGCTGCAAATACAACAAGCCCAATAACAAACGCACTAATAAAAAACTCTCCACTTGGGTCAACATACATCACTGGAGTCATGTGTTCAGATATAAGCAATAAAGATTTATTATTAAATATAAATCAACTACTTCTAATAAACATAATTATAAAAAAAATCATCAAAAACAATAATAAAAATCCTCGAAAAATCAATAATTGTAAATTTTTATCATTTACCTCTTTGTTTCTATACTTTAAATATTTTTTTGGAAATACTAGACATACAATACTGCTAATTGCGAGAATAACAGAAAATAATATAAAAGCTATTGTATCCATATTTCCTCCCTATGGTAACGTTGGTAGTATTGAGCCATTACCACCTGTTACACTTCTAACAAACCCATCATATATATCAAATGTTGATTTTCTGACTGCAGACCTAATATCATTATCAAGCCGCTGTAAGCCATTAAAGAAATTATCCTTATATTTATCGGCATAATAGAATCCAGCTGTATCAATAATCAAACTCTCAATAGAAGCTCCTACAGAAGTTGAAACAAACGGGATCATATTCAAGACTGAATATATTGTAGAGTCATAAGCGGCACTTCCAATAGAGAAATCAGTATTATACTTTATAGATCTTTCAATTTCATTTATAGTCCCATTTAGAACACCTGAGGTAATTGCTAGAGCATAAACAGTTCCACCACTGTACAGAAAAGCCGGTAATGCAATAGCACCTCCAACCGAAGCACCAATCACACCTTCCCATCTATCTGAACCTTCTGTACCATTAAAGGTGTTTGCAAGATACTGAGAACCTCCACCAACAATAGCACCCACCACAATTAGAGTAATTAAAATCGGGAACTCTCCGCTTATGTCTGTATACATAACTGGAGTAATGTATCCATGAGTAGACAATATATTTTGCCAACATATTTGAAAAATACTTCAATAGATCTGAAGTGATTTGTGCCTTTTTGCCTCGATATGACAATTTTGTCGATTAGTTCATTCACAACCACCAGATTGATTTCAGATAAATTTTCATAATTAGACAAAATCTGAAGAAATACAAATACATTCTTTTTTTGATTCTTCAGGTCGTCTTGTTTCTGCTGCAGTAACTTTATTTCCTTAATCAGTGACATTTTTTCTTCGTCGAATGATCTGTCCAAAGAATAAAATCTGTCTTCTTGAATTTTCCGAAGAATATATTTCTCGTAGAGCGCTTGAATCAACCTGTCTATTTCATATAGTCTTGTTTCTTTCTCTTCTAAAACTATACCAAGATCGTTGAGTAAAGAGTCGGTATCTTTTTGTTTGTTGATTTCTTTGCGCAGGAAATCCTCTCCTTGTTTAGCCAAGTTAATGAGAAAATTCAGTTTCTCAAGTAAGGATTTTTCCAGCCATTCATATGTTAAATAATGACTATTACATCTGATCTTACCATATCTGCGATAGGTACTACACTCGTATGTCCTTGCTTCCTTTCGTTCCGGCCGGATTGAAAGTGTTAGAGTTTTTCCGCAATCATCACACCTTATTTTTCCTTTGAAAATATTCTCATGACGTGTCTTGGGGAGTATCTGGTTTTCATGAATAAGTTTCTGTACTTGAGTAAATTGAGCTCGATCAATGATGGCTTCATGTCTGTTTTCGTTAATAATCCACTTGTCTTCGGGGTTTTGAAGTAGTATCTTGCTTTTGAAAGTTATTGTTTGATGTTTGTTACAGATTACACTGCCGGTGTATTCTTGGTTACCTAGTATGGTTTGAATCGTTTTGGTGGACCAATCAAAAGGATAACGAGTTACTGAATCTGAATTATACTTTCCTAGACGTTTATTTAGGTCAGCTCTTGGAGTTAGTACTTTGTCATTCCTAAGTTCCTTTGAGATACCATACACACTGATCCCAGTGATGTACAAACGAAATATCTTTTTGACGATCACTGCTTGAATAGGATTGATTACTAACCTATTCTTATTACTTTGATCTTTATCGTAGCCGTATGGAGGATATGGACCAGTGAACTCGCCATTCAAAGCTTTGGTATGATATGCGCTTCGTATTTTTTTGCTGATATCCCTTGCGTACCATTCATTTATTATATTGCGAAAAGGGGCAAAATCATTCTCGTTAAGCAGAGTATCGACTTGATCGTTTATGGCTATGTACCTAACATTATTCATTGGAAAATAATGCTCAATGTAATACCCAGTTGTAAGGTAGTCTCTTCCAAGGCGTGACAAATCTTTGGTTATGACAATTTGAACTTGATTGTTCTCAATATCGCTTTGAAGTTCGGTGAATCCAGGGCGTTCAAAGTTCGTTCCGGAATACCCGTCATCAATGTAGTATTTGGTATTTATCATCCGGTATTGGTTGGCATATCTTTTCAAATATGCTTTTTGGGTTTCAATGCTGGAACTGACTGTGTTCAGTTCGTCTTCTCTTGAAATCCTGCAATAAAGCGCGGTTATTTTTTCTTTTTCCATGATTTTCACCTGATTCAAACAGACTCGACAAGTCCATTATACATCAAGGATAGCATTTCAAAAAACCGCGGTATCAGGCGGCTAGACTCTTGTATTCATGGATGAAAAACGCAGCGATGCTGCTTCAACAATTATGAAAATAGAGTCTGTTTGCCTTTGTTATCTCTGATCAGTCTTGTGGAAAGATAAATTCTTTTTCAAGAAACTCTTGCATAGAATATCCATTTCCCAATTCATTCAAACTATCGTCATAAAAAAACATGAAGGATAATTGAAAATTTGAATCTGAATATCCCAACATTCCAAATTGCTCAGGATATTCGAAATCATCATCGTTAACAACCTTAATTGTAAAACTTTGATATTGAAATTCCACTTCAGGAATCAGGTAGAAATCCAACTCTGTGAGAGGCTCTTTAAGAAAAACGTATGAACTCAAAAGTGTATCTCGGGCAGATTGATAGGATTCTGAGGAATAAGTGACAATAAGGTTGATTGACTGACCTAAACGCTCATAATAGTAGACATTAATCGATTGGTATTGGGGCAGTGTAGCTAGATCAGGCATAAAGGTGTTTGATTTCGGAATTTTGTCTATATACACCTGATAACTGCTGGTATCTGTGTAGACACTTCCACACCCAAATAACGAAATATACAGAAAGAAAAATACGCTAATCAATATAACTTTTCTAGTCATTGCCATCTCCTTCGCTTTGATGAATGTACTGAAAGTAATCATATATAACCGCAACTGGATTAAGGATTGCTTCGATTGCTATAGAAGGATACTTTACATACCATTCCTCTTCATTGAAAATCGTTCTTCCTATGTCAGCATGTTTTGCTCTTTTATTCCAATCCGCTCCAATCCCTACCACACTCGTAACAACTGTCAAATCATACCCAACATTGTGAGCCATCCATTCAGCTGCAATTCCAGTAGCACTACCATCAAAGCAGTCCTTGTGCTCGCTAAAATACCTAAGGTATATCGAATAGCCAAGTACAACTGAAGGATTTTGAACCTTGTAGGAATTTTCGATTTGTCCGCCGTTTCCACCAGTACCTTCAACAAATTTTACTTCTTCTGTCACGATTTCAATTACATCATGAACAGCCCTAGCGGTGTATAAAGCAACGATAGCCAAAATGAGAATAGGAAAGTCGCCGTCGCTGTCTGTATACATTACTGGATTGTTTCCACAATATGCATACATATTATGTGTTTGTAAATTACCAACTTTTCCTAGTAACCCATCTGCATTTATAAATCTACCAACTTCAGGGTTATAGTATCTACTATTTAAATAATACATACTAATTTCTGAATCGAATCTATATCCGCGATATCTATAAGGATTAATATCTGCAATTGCACTATAGCCTGATTCAAAATCAGTATCTACAATGTTCCCGTAAGCATCATAGATATAATGTACAACAACTGTACCATCACTAGTCGCAATATGAGTAATGTCACCCATTTGGTTACGAATATAGAAATATTCAGAACCACTGTTTTGATCTGTTATGTCTGAATCATAATTAAAACTGATTAATGTACCATTATAATCATATGTGTAAATTATACCATAAGTTCCATCTGTTTCGTATATTACCTTATCATCTATCAATTCATAATCAATAGCTTGAGTTAAGATTGTTGTATATCCTGAATATGTATAAAATGCCTTTTGAGTTCTATATCCTATATCATTGTATTGGTACCTAATTTGATATAAAGGAGTAGAGTATCCTTGCATAATGGTTATTGTAGATAATTCTCTTCCTGACCAAGATAAGTATGCTCTATCATAGGTTGTTCCATTATATACGAAATTAGTGATTTCTGTTGGGTTTCCTTGACTATCATACGTATACTCCTGAATCGTAGCTTCTGTCTGAGGAATTCCGTTAATGTATTCTATTTCACCATAACTTAAGAGTTGATCTTCCCAGTTTAAACTATAATTATAGTGGGTATGTTCTTGCGGTATGATTGGACCGTCTATTGGATTACCAACTTTATACACAATTCTAAATTCTGTATAAACATTAGTTTTATATGTAGCTGTAAAATAACTATAATAGTATCCTTCGTGATAAATATCTAGGTTTGAATATGTTTCATTCACAAAAACAATTCCAGTTACCCATGTTCCAGTATCTAGATTATATAAGCTTATAGTTACATTAGGCGTTTGTCCAATCTGTAATTCATAGATGTCGTAACAATCATTTGAACCATTATAATATACTTTTACGTTAGTAGAGCCTGTGCTATTCTCATAGAATGATGGAATAGGATATGTATTATAATCATTTTTACCATAAAGGAAAGTCTTGACATCAGTACGGTTCCCTCTAGAATCATAGTAATAATATTTGGTGAAATTTGTAGCTGATAATATCGTTAATCCATAATTATAATCTCTACTGTGTTCTACTTTCAGCTGATTTAAATCATCATATTCGTAATTTCTGTAGAGTTTCAATGATGTTCCTTCATAATAATACTCTTTGGTGATATTTCCTAGATTGTCATAAATATAAGTGTACTTGATATCAATATCATCAGCTGTCGATCCATTTGATGTTTTATCAATATTGTATGAAATTTCTGTGATTCTTGTTGTGTCTCCACTATATGTAAAATTATTGGTAATGGTAAATGTTCCATTAATCAGTTCAATGTAATTAAGTTTATATAATGCATTATCTTGATAGAAGTATTCTTTGGTAACACTTTGATTATCTTGTGTTGTATAGGTTGTTTTATCATACAATGAAGATTGTAAACCATCTTCTGTTTCGTCATAATCTAGAAACTTATTATAGAAATACACTGTTTCTTGGGTTTTATTTTCAATGTCAAAATCCAAACTTGTAAGATTTCCACTGTCATCATAGGTGTATTGAATTCTATTTCCTAAATTATCAGAAATCCCTATTAAATTCTCTGATACATCATAGGTATAAAATTCAGTATGGATGATATTTCCATTTGCGTCATGAGTATTAAATATCGCAATTCTTCCCATTTGATCATATTCATATGAGTATCTTGTGTCTGCTTCTGTTTCTCAGGATCAATTTTTACTGGATACGAAGCGCGTTCATCATCCGGAACGACAGTAATTTGGTAACTTTTATTTCCTAAATCAATTAATTCAAACACAATATTAATGATTCATTGAATTCATTATCATACATAATCAAATCACTAAAAAGAAACACAATCTGATTGTTATCATTCACGAATAGAATCTCTCCTTTTTCGTCTTGTATCAAAGTTAAGCCTTTGAGCTTATATTCAAACGTCATACTAAAATCTGATTCATATTGATTTAGTATGATGTTTTCCTTTGTTTGACTCCCTGTCAGTACATATTCAATATCGACTCCTGGTTGTACATTTGAATACATTAAAGATTGATTAATGTTGGACAATTTTCTTATATTGTTTGGTGTGATTGTAGTTTTCTCATATTCTATTGGTGAAGAAGTTATATTTAGAACATTCCAATCAATACTATAATCTCCCATTGTTAATTTTATCTGTTTATTATCATCTAAGTATTTAGGTAGTTTCACTTTAAATTTATTAGCCTTATTCTCGAGTATATCGCCATTATCAACAAGACTATTATCCACCTGAAGCCATTCACCATCTTCAAAGTAATGAATTGCATCATCATATATCGCAATTTCATATGTCCCATCAATTTTACGAAATGTTTTTGATGTCTCTGTTCGTTCACTAATTACTTCACTGTCAATATCGACTAGTGACGAATCAAAGTCAGGATCAGTTGTTGTTGGATATTTTGGTACTAGATTATCTTTTTGAATAACATCTTCAGAGTAAAGCGTTTCATAAGGCTCATTTACATAAGTAATAGAATCTACTAACTGCATTGGCCCACTAACCCAAATAAAAGCAAAAACTAATATTAAGGCAACAAATCTTTTTGTAAGATTGAATGAATTCGCAATTTTCACTATCTGATTATTAGTAATGCTTTTTTCAGATCTCTTTGACATCTTAAATTATTCTCCTTAATTTATTTATTTTTCATTCTTATACTTAAATGTAATTTTATAATTTTAAAATGAAGAAAATCTACATTATAATTATATTTTATAATGATATTATACTCCTTTGACATTCTTCTTTATACGGCTTATGTGTCATATATTTTCGTTAATAACGTTTTCTTTGACTATTATTTACTCATTAAAGTGATTCGTTTTTCTTTTGATATTTTACATTCACCAAAAAATATAAAACTTGTCAGAACTTGAGCCTTAAGAAAAGCCATTCAAGTAAATTCCAATTTTTTTATAAATCAAAAACATAAAGCTTTATGCATATTAATTATTGCATATGCATTTTAAAAAATGAAAAACATCTATTTTTATTAGATGTTTAATATTATTATTACTTTACTACTTAATTACTATATTTTAAAGTTCTATAAAAAAAGTGATTATACCATTTTTTAGGGTATAATCACTTCTTTATTAAATTGTATTCAAAGTAAGCAATACAATAGACTCTACGTGAGAAGTTTGCGGGAACATATCAACTGGTGCTGCTTTTCTAATTTTATAACCATTATTAATTAAATATTCTAAGTCTCTTCCTAGAGTTGCTGGGTTACAAGATATATAAACAATTTTTGGTATTTTCATATTTACAATTGTTTGTAAGAATTTCTTTTTACAGCCTTTTCTTGGTGGATCAACAAATAAAGCATCAAAAGCGTATTTTTTCCATTTTTGAATAACTTCTTCAGTATCTCCTACTTCGAAAAATGCATTTCTTATATTATTCATCTTTGCATTTCTTTTTGCATCATAAACAGCTGATCTTAGCTTTTCTATACCAAACACTTTATACACTTTGTTTGCTATACTTAGAGCAATTGTTCCGATTCCGCAATATGCATCAATTACTTTATCTTTTTTCTTTAGATTAGCATAATCAATAGCTAAAGTATAAAGCCTTTCAGTTTGAACTGGATTTACTTGGAAAAATGATTTAAAACCTATTCGATATTTAATATCCAAAATCATATCATTGATAAATCGTTTCCCATAAACTAATCTTATCGGTTTATTTAAGTAAAAATCATCTTTGTCTGTTTTAGCAATTCCTAACCCAACTAACTCGTTTTGTTGTTCAGCTAAACGCTTAACAAATTGAGTTTCATTTGGTAACTTACTATCAGCTAAATTCAACAAGAGAATTATCTCTTTATGTTTACTTGATTCTCTAAAAACAGCAGATTTTATCAACCCTGTTTTAGTTTTATCATCATAAGCTTTAATGTCATACTGATTTAACAAATTCTTTAATAAAATCAATAATTGGAAAGATTTTTTAGGCATAATATAGCATTCTTCAATATCAACTAAATCGTGTGATTTTGACTTATAATAACCAGCTTTTATTCCATTTTCACCATTAGTAAATTTAATATCTACTTTATTACGATAATAATAAGGGTTCACCATTGAAGTGATATCTTCAACTTCAACATCTTCTACCCCTATTTTCTTTAACATAAGTTCAATACGATATCTTTTAAAGGCTATTTGAACATCATAATCCATATGCATTAATTGACATCCACCACAATCATAAAAATGTTTGCATTTAGGCGCTTGTCTATATGGACTTCTATTAATCCTAGTTATTACTTTTCCAAAACCAAAATTTTTTCTTCGCTTGATAACTTCAATTTCAGCAGTTTCGCCTTTTAAAAGATCTTCAACAAAGACAGTGTATCCATCATCTAGTCTAGTAACAGCTAAACCATCATGAGTTAAATCTACTGCCTCTACTATATACTTTTCAATTTTTTCTTCAGTCATAATTGCTCCTCCCAGATACAATGCAAAAAAAACAAATATATCACTAATATATTATAACATAAAGTGGCTCAACTTTGTTATTTTTTAGCAAAAAACAAGCCATTTCAGATATTATGAAATGGCTTTTTTAAATATATAAAATTTTTATTCTACGATAATTCTAACGGTATCACCATCAGCTGAATCAATGTTTACTAGTTCTCCATTCGCGCCTGAATTAATCATCTCAACTAATTCATCGATATCAAAATCTAAATCACTTTCGTAATTGCTTAAGAATTTTTTGTTTTTAAGTAATCTAGCAAACTCAATCGGAATTGTAACATTTACATTATCCCCATCTGCAGATTTAATTAATATTTTCAACATTTTAAATTGATTTTTCTTATCAATTACATCAATTTGTTCTTCCGTTTCTTGGCCTAATGATGATAATAATTTTTCAGCTTCTTCAGCGGAAATAACTTTCTTTGCTAATAATTCTAATATTTTCATTCTTTCTTCTTTTAATTCGTTTTTCATAATAACCCCTCCTATTTAATCTTTGCTAATAACTTAGCTGCTTCTTCTACTGATAATTCGCCTTTGTCAATCTTTTCAAGAATTTCTACTTTAGTTTGTTTTGGTGTGTCATCTTCCTCTTCTTCTTGTTTATCGCCTTTTGCATCTACTGAATAGCCTAAACCTACGATTACTTCATCTAACATCTTCTTAATTGTTGGATATGAATATCCCATTTCTTTTTCAATCGCTTTGATATTTCCGCGATTTTTTACAAATACTTCAATAAAATATAAGTTTTCTGTATTTAAGTAATTAAACTTAGATAGTGTGAAGTTACCTTCTAATTCAGTACTACAATGGCTACAAGCTAATCTAGTAACTTCTAAATCATGTTGACATACTGGACACTCTGAGATAACTGGATACTTTGGTAGAGCTTTATTAATCTTTTTGTTAATAGCGTTTTTTACTTCTTTTTCAATATTAAATTTCATTATAAATCCTCCTATTATATTGTTTTAATAAATACTTTTGTATTGTCAGCTGCATCAACTTTTATTTCAATGCCTTTGTTAGTAATAAGTTCAATTATTTGTTCTTTTGATATCGGAATGTTTTGATTATCTATTTTAGCAAATTTCAATCCAAATCTAATAATTCCCAGTGGTAAAGGAACAAAGAACAAAACTTTTAAAAATCTATTTACTCCAACCTCACCAGGAACTATAATTCTTAACTTAACAAAATGAGCTCGATTGGTAAAGTCTATTTTTTCATCATATAAATATCTATAAGCTTTTTTTGAAGATATTTTATTTGATTCTAACATCGTTAAAGTTTTATATGGGCTGATATTTTTTGTTTGATTAAACAATAATATCATCAATCCAAACCCTAAAGCAAAACCAATAAAATCATAAATGAATATATCCATTGCGCTAATAACACGGTCTGGGGTAAAACTTTGAATAATTTCATCAACAGTCGCTGTTACAAGACCAATAAATAAAACTTTTAATATGGATAATTTCCAATATTTTGCAGTAAGATAATAAGATAACCCTAATACAAAATACTCAAATATATGTGCACCTTTGCGAACAACTCGATGTAATGTATCTATTTCAATCGAGTTGTTCACAAAAACTGCATCAAGTAAGTTTTTAATCTGTAATGTAAATCCCGAACTCAATTCACTTGATTGAGTGCCGTTAATTAATGACATTGTAAAGATAAATAACGTTAGTAATATTGTAATAATTAAACTTAAATGTTTCATCTCATCACCACTTCCCGATCCGACTATCTATATTTATGTAATATTTAACCCTGTAATCATTTCGACAAATCGAAGAGTAGCAATTTTTAATATTTTTGATAGTATTAAGTTTCATTTTATTCTCCTTCATAAATAATCTTTAATAATTTAGCATAACTATAATTTTGAATTAATTGATTTTATGATATAATCTTCCTTATTTTGTAATTGATTCCAATAACTTTTTGGAAAGATAGAAGAATTGTTTTTAAAACTTTTTTTGTATTCGTTATATTTCATTTTAATTTCCCCCTTTATTATATAAATACTTTTTATTGTTTGTTTTATTTTGATTATGAAATTGTTCCCAATAATTATTTGAACAAATTGATGCATAATCTTTTACTTGCATTTTGTAAAATCTTATTTGTTTCATTTTTAAAACCTTCCCTTAAATCCTTTTTATTACAAACGATTATTTTTCTTTTATTTCTGGTATGAATTTGTGCCATTGTTCATTTGGATAAACACCTTCGAAGTATAAGTTTTTATATGTATTTTTTTTAGTTTTCATAATTTCACTCCTTCTTATAATAATATTAATAAAATTAACTTTTTAGCAACTTTTAGTTGATTTCTTTCATTTACACCTTTATTATATCAAGTATTTTAAGTTTGTCAAGGAAATTTTTAATTTTTTTTAGAAAAAAATAAAAAAAGTTAAATAAATTAACTTTTTCTATTAAAAATATTAATATTTGTATTAATTTTATTTCAATTGCTTTAATTCGAAAATCAAGTCTCTGATCCTTGCTGCTTGTTCAAAATCTAAATCTTTTGCATATACCATCATTTGTTTTTCTAACATTTCAATGTTTTTATCAATTTCTTCACTTGTTAATTTTTCAAAATCATCAACTTCTTTATTACTATCAGTTTTTATAGAGATTGATTCTGGTATATTCTTAAATATAGTTTTTGGTGTAATATTATTTTCTTCATTGAATTCTAATTGTATATCTCTTCTTCTATTTGTTTCATCAATAGCCTTTTTCATTGATTTAGTAATCCTATCAGCATACATTACTACATGACCATTAACGTTTCTAGCAGCTCTACCAATAGTTTGGATTAATGATTTATCACTTCTTAAGAAACCTTCTTTATCAGCATCTAATATTCCTATAAAAGAAACTTCTGGCAAATCTAATCCTTCTCGCAAAAGATTTATCCCTACAAGGATATCAAATTCACCTTGACGGAAATTTCTAATTAGTTCCATTCGCTCTAAAGATTTAATCTTAGAATGTAGGTATTGAACTTTATATCCCAATCCTTTTAAATAACCTGTTAAATCTTCGCTCATCTTTATTGTAAGAGTAGTAATTAATATTCTTTCGTTTCTTTCTATGGTTTCATCTATTTCAATTAGCAAATCATCAATTTGATTGGTTGAAGGTCTTACTTCAACCAATGGATCAACAAGTCCAGTCGGTCTAATGATTTGTTCGATTATTTCATTTGATTTTTCTAACTCATAATCGCCAGGCGTCGCAGAAACATAAATCACTTGATTAATCTTCTCATTAAACTCTTTAAAGTTCAAGGGGCGATTATCTAAAGCACTAGGCAATCTAAAACCATAATCTACCAAAGTTTGCTTTCTTGATCTATCTCCATTATACATTCCCCTTACTTGAGGTAATGTTACATGGGATTCATCAACAATTAAAATGAAATCATCAGGAAAAAAATCCATTAAGGTAGAAGGTGTTTCGCCTTCTTCCCTTAAAGCTAAATGTCTAGAATAATTTTCTACACCCGAAACAGTTCCCATTTCTTTTAGCATTTCTAAGTCATAATTTGTTCTTTGTTCAATTCTTTCGGCCTCTAAAGGCATATTATTATCTTGGAAATATCTAATTCTCTCTTCTAATTCCTTTTCAATTCTATTAATAGCTTCTTCTAATTTATCTTTATCAGTTAAAAAGTGTGAAGCAGGAAATAAAGACAAAAACTCATAATCTTTATATATTTCTCCAGAAACAATATTAAACTCTCTAATTCGACTAACCTTGTCAAAATCAAATTCTACTCTAATCCCTTTTGTTTTATTATAAGGTGGCAATATCTCAACCACATCACCTCTTACCCTAAAACTTCCTCTAACAAAATCAATATCATTTCTTACATAAAGGATTTCAACAAGTCTTTTAAGTAATTCTCCTCTAGTTACTTCCTCATTTTTTCTTAAAGTAACCATACCTTGTTTATACATCTCAGGATCCCCAATACCATAGATACATGAAACACTCGCAACAATTATCACATCTTTTCTCTCTAGTAGAGATGAAGTTGCCGCATGTCTTAATTCATCAATTTCATCATTTATTTTTGCATCTTTTTCGATATATAAATCAGCGCCAGGAACATATGCTTCTGGTTGATAGTAATCATAATAAGAGATAAAATACTCAACCCGGTTATCCGGGAAAAGTGTTTTAAACTCAGAATATAATTGACCTGCTAGAGTCTTATTATGTGCTAAAACTAAAATAGGCCGATCAACTTCTTTAATAACATTAGCTATAGTATAAGTTTTACCAGTCCCTGTAGCTCCTAATAAAACTTGTTCTCTAACATTATTGCTAATATTTTTAACCAATCGCTTAATCGCTTCTGGTTGATCACCCATAGGTTTATATTCAGACATTAAATTGTATTTTTTCATAAACATCACCCACTACTTAAGTATAACATATTTTTTTATTAGTACTATTTTATTGTTTTTTTTGTTAGAATAAAATTGGTGATACTATGAAAACAATTCTCATTGGAATAAATTCGAAATACATCCATCCAAATCTTGCGATTAGATATTTAAAAGCGAATACAACTTATCCAGTAAAACTACTAGAATACACAATAAAGGATAAAATTGAAATGATAATATCAGAAATTTTAATTGAAGAACCTGATATTATTGGCTTTAGTGTGTATATTTGGAATGTAGAAATAATCAATCAGATTTTAAAAGAAATCAGAAAACCATTGCCAAACACAAAAATTGTTTTAGGCGGACCTGAAGTAAGTTATGAAAGCGAAAATT
The DNA here is from genome assembly GCA_021736305.1 of Candidatus Izemoplasma sp. Lineage (GTDB taxonomy): Bacteria > Bacillota_I > Bacilli_A > Izemoplasmatales > Hujiaoplasmataceae > Hujiaoplasma. The sequence goes on along the minus strand of JAIPGD010000020.1, from coordinate 6,229 downwards.
ATTTAATTGATAATCTAGTTGATTACATTATTACAAATGAAGGTGAAATTGCATTTCATCAATTGCTTGATGCCATTAATAAAAATCAATCAATTAACGAAATCTCTAACCTTATATATATAGATAATAATTCAATCAAGAGAAATACACTATGTAATATTGAAGAATTGAATGATATAAAATCTCCTTACTACTTTTTTGAAGACTTCGAATCAATTACAAATAAAATACAATATGTAGAACTCTCTAGAGGTTGTCCTTATAAATGTTCTTATTGTTTAGCATCTTTAGAAAAAGGACTACGTTTTTTCTCTCTAGATAGAGTAAAACGAACTGTAGATTTTTTAATTTCCAAAGGAGCAAAAACGATTAAATTCTTAGATCGCTCCTTTAACGCCAATCATAAACTTGCAAGAAAATTCTTAGAATACATAATTTCAAGAAATTATAACAATACCGTCTTCCAATTTGAAATTAACGGTGATGTCTTAAAAAAAGACTTTGTTGATTTTCTTATAGAAAAAGTTCCTAAAGATTTAATTAGATTTGAACTCGGTATCCAATCAACAAATGATTTAGTCAACAAAGAGGTAGATCGTTATCAAGATACCGAAAAATTAATTAAAATAATTAAAAGATTAAATAAATCAAATGTAACCTTACATCTTGACTTAATAGCTGGATTACCATATGAAGATTTAAATAGTTTTAAAAACACATTCAATACAATCTATCTCTTATTCGCAGATGAATTACAACTAGGTTTTTTAAAAGTATTAAAAGGCACAAAAATATATTATACAACTGCTAAGCACCAGTTAGTCTATAATAAGAAAGCGCCTTATGAAATCATTGAAAATAAATATCTTTCTAAGAAAGATTTAGAAACCATCCATAAAGTAGAAACAATGTTAAATATTTATTGGAATAAAGGTTTCATGAATGAAACAATTAATTTATTAACTCAAAATAGTGACGCTTTTACTTTTTATAAAGAATTATATGATTTCTATATTAAAAACGACTATTCTTATCACCGTTATTCCTTTAATGAATTATTTACAAATTTAATTAATTTCTTAAAAAGCAAAAACCGTTTTAATAAAGAAATAAATGATAAGCTAAAATATGACTTCTTAATCCATCATAATATAAAACCTAAGTTATATTGGCAAGAGACAATCAATAAGAATGAAATCATTAGAGAATTTCATAAAGAAAGACAAGCTATAAACATTGATAAACTTTATAAATATGCTTTAGTTACTGAATATTTAGATGGATATTTAATAATTATGTATCTCCCAAATAAAAAAGAAATTTATACTTATAAAAAAGCTAGTGTTTGATAAACAAACGCTAGCTTTTCTCTTATCTAATTTTATCTAAATATTGATATAAATCTGGTCTATCTACCTTAGTGCTCAAAGCCTTTTCGATAAGCATATGATCGATATGCAAACCTTTTGATACAATAGCTTGATTATGAACATCTTCTTTAATTAAGTCAATTGCTAATATACCCATCTTACTTGCTAAAACTCTATCAAATGCACTTGGAGAACCACCTCTTTGAATGTAACCTAATACACTTGCTCTAGAATCATAACCAGTATTCTTTTGAATTTTTTTAGCTAATTGGCCAACATTTGTTATATTTTCAGCAACTACAATAATTAAATGTCGTTTACCATCATCTTTTCCTTTTTGTACTTTTTTCATAACGTCTGTTTCAGAAAAACCTGTTTCACTAGTAATAACCATTTCGGCTCCACACGCTATTCCAGAATAAATCGAGAGGTCTCCACAATCTCTTCCCATAACTTCAACAACAGTACAGCGTTGATGAGAAAATGATGTATCTCTTAATTTATCAATAGCTTCCATTGAGGTATCTAAAGCTGAAAAGAAGCCTACAGTATATTCCGTGCCCGAAACATCATTATCAATTGTTGCTGGAATTGCAATAATTTTTACGCCTTCTTTCTCTAAGTCAATAGCGCCTCTAAATGTACCATCGCCACCAATCACAACAAGATAATCTATTCCTCTTCTTTTCAAATTATCTATGGCTATTTTTCTAGTAGCCTTTTCTTTAAATTCATCAAGTCTCGCTGAACCTAAAATAGTGCCACCACGATCTAATATCTGACTAACATCATGTCTTCCCATTTCAACGAATTCATCTTCAACTAAACCTTTATAACCCTCTCTGATTCCATATACCTCATATCCATAATATAAACCCGTTCTAACAACCGCTCTAATACAAGCGTTCATCCCTGGAGCATCTCCTCCAGAAGTTAATAATGCTATTTTCATAAAATCACCTCTTAATCTCTCGAATATCATCTATAATAACTTGCAACTTTGAATTGCGTTTTTCTGTTTTTCCATAAAATAAATAAACTTTATCCACTTGCAAACCTTCATAAAATTTATCATAACTTCTAGGAAATAAAACACCATCTACTTGACTAAATTCATCTTCAATAGTAACAAAAGCCATATCATTATCTTTCTTAGTTTTTATAGATTTTTTATCTGCTAAAACGCCAACAAAACGTTTTTTACCCAATCTCTCATCCAAAATATCAGATACTAAAGCATATTTATTTTTATCTATCACTTCATTATAACGGTTTATGATATGATATTCAAAGTTTACGCCCAATAACTCTCTCTCTAAGGTTTCCATTTTTTCATAACTATATTCATCATATTCAGTATAATTAAACTCATCATCAGAATAATGGAAATGAGCAAACGCTTCAATCCTGTCTAAATTTTCAATTAAAGTTTTTTTGTTAATAGAAAACTCAGAAAATACATTAGCATATATCAAAGACTCAATAACATTCCTATTCAATTCCTTTGCTCGCGAATAGAAGTCTATGAAACTAGTTATAGTTCCTTCTGATTGAATCTTTACTATCTGTTCAGCAGTTACCTCACCAATTCCTTTGATTGCTTTATATGGATATCGTAAGCCTTTTTCTTCGTAACGATAAACAACACCTGATTTATTAATTTTAGGTGGCAATACTTCTATACCCATTTTATTACATTCACGAATGTATTTTTTTGTGCCTGTTGTTGAACCAATTTGTGAATTTAATAAAACCGCAAGAAAATAAGAAGGATAATTAGCTTTTAAATAAGCCATCCAATATGCCACATAACTATAAGCTACTGCATGACTCTTATTAAACCCATAATTAGCAAACTTAACAATATAATCATATATTTTCTCGCCAACTATTTCTGAATAACCTTGTTTTTTTACACCTTGAACAAATTTCTTTCTTTCTTTTTCTAAAATTAATTTTTTCTTTTTACTAACCGCTCTTCTTAAAACATCAGCTTCTCCTAAAGAATAACCAGCAAACTTATTAGCAATCTTCATAATCTGTTCTTGATAAACAATAATACCATGAGTTGGTTTTAAGATTGGAATTAAATCTTCAGCTAAATAATCCACAACTTCTATATTTTTCCGTCTCCTTAAATATGTAGGTATATTTTCCATAGGTCCAGGACGGTGCAAAGATATACAAGTTGCTATGTCTTCAAATTCATCTAATTGCATTTCACGCATTAAATTCATCATACCTTCAGATTCTAATTGAAAAATCCCTAATGTTTTAACATCTTGAAGAAGTTTAAATGTTTTTTTATCATCTAAAGGTAATTTATATATGTTAATTGATTTCCCTTCATTTTCTTTTATCAAATCCACAACATCAGCAATAATTGTTAAATTACGTATGCCTAAAAAATCTATTTTTAACAAACCTAAACTTTCTAAATCGCTTGCCTCATATTGGGTTTGATACATTTCCAATAAACCTTTTTGAATCGGTGAATAAGAAGTGATTTTATCACTAGAAATAATAATCCCTGCCGCATGAGTTGATGTATGTCTAACTAATCCAACCAACTTAGAAGCTATCAACATTAATTGTTTAATTTCAGGGTTATTTATATAGTATTGAAAATCCTTAGGATTTTCCTTTTTAAATTGTTCAATTGAGTTATTAGCTAGAGATATTTTCTTGGTTAAATCATCAATTATAGTCGAACTAGTATCTAACATTCTCCCAACATCTCTAATCGCAGACTTGCCTTGGAATGTTCCAAAAGTAATAATTGAAGCAACATACTCTTCTCCATATTTATCAACTACATAACGAATAACTTCGTCCCGTTTATCATCAGGAAAATCCATATCAATATCAGGCATAGTGATTCTTTCCGGATTTAAAAATCTTTCAAAATATAAATTAAATTCAATTGGATCTACTTCGGTAATTCCTAATACGTATGAAATCAAAGAACCTGCAGCTGAACCTCTTCCGGGTCCTACTAGAACACCTTGCTTCTTTGCATATAAAACAAAATCCCATACAATTAAAAAATAATCTTCATATTGCATTTCAGATATGATTTTTAGTTCATGGTCTAATCTTTCTTTATAAACACTAAAAGCTTTTTTATATAAACCCTTTTGTCTTAATCGTCTTTCTAAACCTTTTTTAGTTAATTGCTTAAGTTTATCTAAAGCACTAATACCCTCTAAAGGATATTTAGGTAAGTGTATCCCACCAAAATCAATTTTCACTTGACATTTACTAATTAAATCTAAAGAATTTTTAATAGCCGAAGAATACTTAGAATATTGTTTATTTAAATCTGGCAAATCTTGTAAATGAAAATATTTATTTGATTGCTCAAATATACCCTGTTCATTATCTTCATTACGTAATATTTTTTTAAGAATTATAGATGCTTCTTCATCATTATCTTCTAAATACTTAACATTATCAATAATAACCAACTTACCAAATTCGCTTAAATAATTTTCCATCTCATTTTCTGTAAATATCTCTGAACCAAAACCAAAATAAAAATCATCTACTTTAGCTTCCAAATCAGTAAAAAACTCTTTAAGTTTATCTTTGTTTTGATTTTTTACCAACTGATAAACTCCGCCTTTATCTAGCACAACAACCGAAATCAGATTTTCACTATAATTCTTAAGATCTTGAAATTCCAAAAAGCCATCATTTAAAGAAAGATGGGAACTTAATTTCATTAATTTTTTGTAACCAAGTTCATTCTTCGCATAAAGGAGAATAATCAAATCAGTGTATTTTTCTGTTTTTAATAAAACCTCTAATCCAATAAGAGGTTTTATTCCGTGATTTAAGCATGATTTATAAAACTTAACAGCTCCATGTAAACATTTATAGTCAGTCAAAGCTAAAGTTTTATATCCCTTATCCTTCGCAACTTTCACAGCGTTTTCAATATCAATTAAACTACCATTAAAAGAGAATGAACTCTGTAAATAAAGACTAAAATCTATCATAATATTCCTCAGAAATATTATATCATAGATAAATTAATATAACTATTTTTTCCAGAAAAATATCATAACCCCAATACCCAATATACCAATAAATCCGTATTTGATGTAATTACTAATATTAGGTTTTGAACTAAATTTTTGAATCTCAAAATCTATTGTTTGATATATGTCTGTATTAAAATATAGTTCTAAATGATATTCGCCTGGATCATTTATTGAAACTAATCCTTGATATTCTTCACCATTAATTATCGCTTCTCCAAATACATAAAAATCAACACTACTATATACTTCATTATTTTTAATTCCCTCTATTCTTGGATAGATATTAAACTCAATATTTTCTTCTAAATTATTTAAATTATAATACAATTGATAGCTTCCTGGTTTATTAATCAATTCATTATTATATATTTCTCCATTAACATATAAATCAATTGTTTTGGCGAATAATCTTATTGGGTAATCAATATTCGAATCTTCCTTTAAGATAAAATTATCCTTACCATTATTATAATAAATATATGGATATAGTAACAAAGTAATAGATTCAACATAATCATTCACACCATGAATTTCTAATATATACTCGCCCGCTTCACTTATAGTTACTCCACTTGTATGAAATTCACCATTTAAATATAGTTCTCCAAAACTATATATTTGAATTTCCCCATAATAATTATTGTTTATCATATCTCCATTAATAACGATGTCTGGTTCTACAATAATAGAGTATTGATGAGAATAATCATTATCTCTAATTTCAATATTATATACTCCCGGATAAACTATATTAATTTCTTCAGCGAACACACCGTTTATATATGCTTCTCCTTGGAATTGTTCTTTATATTC
>JAIPGD010000002.1 GCA_021736305.1 Candidatus Izemoplasma sp. | reverse complement strand
ATTATTCATATTCCATCAGAATATATTTTAAGGTTTTTCCCTGAAGTTAAGGGAGAATTATATGGAGATAAAAAAGATAGTGCTGTTTTTGATAACTCTAAAATCAAATCAATTGCACCAAACTATAAGTCTGAAACAGAATACTATGCTATTGTAGAAATTATTGTAAAACATTATCTTGAAAATGCTGAATTACAAAATATCGATACTGAATTCAATCAAAAATATGATAAGCTTATTCAAGCATATCAAAATGAAAAATCATAAATTTTTATCTTCTATATTTATTGAAGTTTAATTATATGGTAAAATCTTTACAACTAAATATTTTTTAAAAGGAAGGCAAATATGAGGAAAAGAATAGTAGCAACAATGCCGATGATATCTGTTTTTTTATTGTTGGTAAGCGGATTTATTTTTGACAATTGGAAATTAGGGATAAGTTTTTTATTACTGATACCTCTTTCTTTAATTTTATTAAGTGATAATATACCTAAACGTATACATCAAAACATGCCGATGATAACAATTATAATATTTTTATGGTTAGCTTTTGGTTTTGACTTAGCCCATCCAGGTTGGGTAGTTTTCTTTTTGATTCCTTTGTCTGATATGATTTATCGTGGTAGAATTAATGCTAGAAAATTAGTTAGCGTAGTAATCACTTTCATATACATTTTAATTGGTGTATTATACCCAAGAAGCTTTTTTCCGGAAGTGTTAAGAATCTTTGGTGATAGTTTTTGGCATCCAGGTTGGTTAATCTTTTTGTTAATTCCGATTATTAATAGTTTATTTTTCCCAAATAGAAATAGTTTTATTTATTTCAATAAAACAGATTGGAAAGACCGTATAAAAACATATATTTATACTAATGAAGAAAACGAAGAAGATAGATAACCAAAACCATATATAATATAATAATTCATTTTAAATAATTTATGAAGGGAAGTGAAATTATGAATAAAACAGAAGTTCTTATTAGAGAAATTAACCAAATGAAAACTGTCAATTTTACTTCAAATTCAAAACCAAATATATCCGAAGATATTCAAAATAAATGGCAAATGATTTTAAATGTAGTTGCTGATCTTTTAGATGTTCCAGCAGGTTTAATAATGAGGATTACCAAAAAACATATGGAAGTATTTTTAAAGAGTAGTAACGATGAAAATCCATATCCATCTGATGGTAAAGATAAATTAGGCCACGGCCTTTATTGTGAAACTGTTATTGGTAAAGATAAACCTTTACTTATAGAAAATGCTTTGAAAAGTGAAATATGGAAAGATAACCCTGATGTTAGAATTAATATGATATCTTATTATGGATTGCCGTTGAAATGGCAAAATGGAGAAACTTTTGGCACAATTTGTGTTCTCGATAATAAAGAACATAGTTTTTCTGAAAAACATAAAATGTTATTAGAATTATTTAAAAATGCTATTCAAACCGATTTACATAATATAGAGCTTATTGAGGATTTGAATATTGTTGCTAGAACTGACTATTTAACAAGCATACCAAATAGACGCTTTATTTTTGAGTTGCTCAATGAAACTTTTATTGATTATAAAAAAACAAATAGTCCTTTTTGCATAGTTATGTTAGACATTGATCGTTTCAAAAAACTTAATGATATTTATGGTCATCAAGTTGGTGATCAAGTTTTAATTTCTTTTTCTAAAATGATTAAAAATGAATTAGATGAAAATACTAAAATAGGTAGAATTGGTGGCGATGAGTTTTTGATTATTTTTAATGATAAAAATATCAATAATATTGAAAAGAAAATTATTGATATTCAAAATTTAATTAAAAAAGCGAAACCGCTCGATAAATATCAAATTTCTTTTTCTTATGGAATTGCTTGTCCTAATAAAGATGTTCATTCTTTATCTGATTTAGTTAGTAAGGCAGACCGAAATTTAATAAAACAAAAACAAAAGTTAATGAATTGATATAAGTTATAAAAAGCAAAGAATCTCTTTAGAATTCTTTGCTTTTTATATAAATTATTTTATAATTACAAATGTTATTTTGATTTTAAACCAGGGGTTTTAATGTTTAAAAATGATAGATGAGAATCTTTCTCAGCCTTTACAGACATATAAGTGTTTTGTGGACATAATATAGTATCAAAAATTTCAACTGATTCAGTCTCTTTACCAATAGTAATAGAACCTTTTCCAGCTAAAATAAAGAATGTTACATCTACAGGTACTTTATGTGGAGGGATTTCATCACCAGGATTTAAAAATAAATTTTTTATGGTAGCATGATCATGATCAACTAAAGTAGCAGCAGATACTCCTCGTTTGTTAATGCTATAATCTAAATCATTCAAATTAAAATGTTTCATTTTTTTCTCCTTTCTATTCTTATAATAATTTCTAAGGTTTAAAAAGTGTTTCCAAAAATCTTTTAAATGCATCAGTACTATTTTTTGAATAAGCAATTTCCCTTGCGGCAATAGGACGTTTTGTTATGAAACCATCAACATCAGCCTCGATACCAGTATATATTGCATCTCGATCATCAACAACCCAAGCATAAGCGTTTTTATTTTCATTATGGATAAGATTGATTAGATTTGGATTACTTTTGATAACACTTATTCTTAAGGCAAAATGATCTATATATTCATCTTCAAATAAAGTTGAAATATTACCGTAGTAACTAGATAACAATAATATTGTTTCAATATCTTCATTATAGCCTTTAAAACGATATAATTGATTAATATCAAAAGACATAATTTTTACATCATGAATCATGTCGTTTTCAGCAAGTAAACGAATTATTTCTGCTTCAACTAAAGGATCTGTTGTTTTTAGATCAATAAACCCAGTTGCTCTACCTTTAATCGCTATTAAAACTTCTTCTAATGTAGGGATGACCTCACCTCTAAAGTCATTAGAAAACCAACTTCCCGCCTCATAATCCAACAAGTCTTGGTAATATAAGTCTTTTATTAATAACTCGCTTGATGAATTAGTGGTTCGTTTAATAGAATCATCATGCATTAATACCGGAACGTGATCCTTTGTACCCTTTATATCGAATTCAACTGCGTTAGTTCCTTGGTCAATAGCTAGATTAATTGCTGCTAAAGTATTTTCTGGAGCTTCATTTGAAGCGCCTCTGTGAGCAATTATTTCTTCTTGTTTTAAAAATTGAATATCACTATTGGCGTTTCTTACAGATTCAATAATTGAAAATATATTAAGTGAAAATAAAACAATAAATAAAATGATAATCGGTTTTGCAATCCATTTTAGATTTTCAGTTTTATTAGGTTTTATTTCAGTATTGATTGCTTTAATATTTTTATGTTTGTAGTAATGGTTAGCAATTAAGGCAATATTTAATGGTAGAATAATAATAGAAAAAATTAATGCTAAAATCCAGTACACACTGTACATTGAAGTTATTATCAAACCGAAAACAACTTCTTGGCCCCTTAACATACTTATAAAAAGACTAATTATAAAGATTAAACCAGTATAAATTAATAACATTAATAAATTAAAGAGAAGATTAATAAAAATGAATTTAAACAATATATTTAGATGATTTGATTTAAGGATTTTTCTAGAACTAGAATATCCTTTTTTTATTGTTCCACCTCGGATGATTAACTCGTGTACCATAAATATAAACTGAATAAAAAATATAATGAGTAAGAAGAAAAAAATAGAAGAATATAATGAGAAATAGTTTAATGACTTTATCTGTTCAGTTAAATTTCTTGGTAACTTTATTGTCGAAGAAAAAAGTATAATCTGTCCATATTCAAGTAAGATAAAGAAAAATAATATAGGTGTAATTATTACAACATGATATTGCTTTAATAACTGAACAGCTTTTTGAAAACTTAAAAGCACAAGTTGTTTATAACTAAGTTTTTGTTTGTGAAACGCAAAATCAAAAAATGTTGCTAAAAAGACATATTCAACAAAAATATATATAGCAAATACAGTTATAATGGTAAGAATAAATAATATAGTAATTGGTTTAGTTAAATATATTATTAAATTATTATTTGAAATATAATTTAAACCAGAAATTTTGATTGATAAGTATAACCCAATTTGAAATATAGGATAGATAATAAATATCCCAAATAAACGAATTAATAATTCAATTATGAATAGCTTTTTAAAATCGAAAAAAATAAGTTCTTTTATAGCTTTAAAGGTTTTCTTCATTTTTTCACCTATTAATCTACTTTTATTTTAACATAAATATTTTATAATTAAAAAAATTAAAGCGATATATATTAAGATTATATAATCCTTAGAAACTGATTAATGCTACGATTTTGGTCAAATAAAAATTATCTAATCTATAATTATGGTATAATGTTTTAAAAGCGAGGTTAAGGATGATTAAGAACTACTTATTTGATTTGGATGGGACATTATTGCCCTTAGATGAAGATATATTTATTGAAAATTACATGAAGTTAATTGGCAAAAAGTTTATTTCGTTAGGGTATAATCCTAAAACTATGATTGACAGGTTATGGATGGGAACCAAAGCAATGATTAATAATAAAGGAATAGATTCAAACGAAGCGGTTTTCTGGGAAACTTTTTATACAGACAAAACTAAGATTAGCGGATTAAAAAAAGCTTTGGAAAAATTTTATGAAAATGAGTTTGGAGAAACTTTTAAAGCTACAAAACCAAGTGAGTATTCTCGAAAAATCATTTCTTTATTACAAAAAAGATCAAAAAGGATAATTCTGGCTACTAATCCAGTTTTTCCTTTGGTAGCGACTAAACAAAGAATTGAATGGGCGAATTTATCTGTAAGTGATTTCGAACACATAACTACTTATGAAAATTCTTCATTTTCTAAACCAAACATAAATTATTATAAAACTATAATGAATATGTTTAATCTTATACCCGAAGAAACAATAATGATTGGAAATGATGCTACTGAAGATATGGTTGCCGAAGAATTAGGTTTAAAAACTTTTTTGGTCACTGATTGTTTAAAGAATAAATATGATGTGGATATTAATAATTACCAAAACGGAACCTTAAAAGAGTTGTATGAGTTAATAAAGAGTAATCGTTTATAACAAGATATTGACAATTTTAAATATTTAAAGTATTATGTGTGACATAGTAATGTGGAGGGCATAATGAGAAAGACATCTTTAGGTGAATTAATAGCTGATTCAATCACACATGGTATTGGAGCTATTCTATCAATTATAGGATTGGTTTTAATAATATTAAAGGCTGATACCGCAAAAGGATATATATCCGGAATAGTATATGGGGTGTGTTTAATATTTTTATATGTTTCAAGCACCTTATTTCACAGTTTTCCTGAAAATTTTAAAAGAACTCGAGCTGTTTTTCAAAGATTAGATCATTCAGGAGTTTTTTTGCTTATTGTTGGTACTTATACACCACTAATTATTTATGCACTGAGTTTTAATAAAGCAATCATTTATTTATCCGCAATGTGGCTTTTAACTGTAGTAGGTATCGTGTTTAAATCGATTTGGATAAATCGATTTAAGAGCGTTCATCTTTTTATTTATCTGTTAATGGGATGGAGCGTTGTTTTTTATTGGCAAGATGTTTATGGGTTTATTGAAGAATATATATCTTTACTAATACTTGGAGGATTAGCGTATACGATTGGAGTCATATTTTATTTAGCAAGGTTTAAATACAACCATTTTATATGGCATTTGTTTGTTATTGCAGGAAGCGTATTTCATTTTTTAGTGATTTATCAGATAATATCCTAATTGAATATAGTTTAGAAAAAGCCACTAGTTTAGTGGTTTTATTTATAAGCAAATCCTTTGAATTCGAAATATATATATGCGATAATATAAGTAGATTAAAAAAGGGAGTGAGAAAATTGAAACACAATTTGCCAGAACTAACTTATAATTATAAAGATTTAGAACCTTACATTGATGAAAAAACAATGGAGATACATCATTCGAAGCATCATCAAGGCTATATTAAAAAATATGTTAACGCCTTAGAAGGTTTAGATGAGTTATTAAACAAAGATGTAGAAAATGTATTAAAAAATTTAGATTCAGTTCCTGAGGAAAAACTCGAGTCAGTAATTAATAATGGTGGTGGCTATTACAATCATAGATTGTTTTGGACTATATTAACACCTAAGAAAACCAAAATGAGTAATCAATTAAAAGAAGCAATAAATAGAGATTTTGGGTCTATTGAAACTTTTAAAGCTATGTTTTCTAACAAAGCAAAAACACAATTTGGAAGTGGTTGGGCATGGCTTGTTGTCGCAAAAGACAAGAGATTAAAAGTTGTATCTACCCCAAATCAATTAACACCTTTTGAATTTGGTGAGCCAATTTTAGCGTTGGATGTTTGGGAACATGCTTATTATTTGAAGTATCAAAACAGACGGCCTGATTATGTAGAAAATTTTTGGAATATTGTTAATTGGGAACAAGTTTCAAAGTATTATCAAGAATTAAATTAATTATATTTAGAAAAGTCTATGAATTTCATAGACTTTTTTTCTTCCTTATAAATGGAAAAAGCATAGGATAATGATATAATAGTGAGTACCAAGGAGGATAATTTATGAAAAAATGTTTAGTTGTTGTTGATTTTCAGAATGATTTTATTGATGGAGCTTTAGGGTTTCCTGAAGCAATAAGTATTAAAGATCCTATAATTGATAAAGTAAAATTAGCTAGAGAAGAAAATGTAGATGTTATATTTACCCAAGATACACATAAAGATGATTATCTTGAAACAGAAGAAGGTAAAAATCTGCCAGTAAAACATTGTGTGAAAGGGACAAACGGTCATGAATTACATCCAGAGGTAAAATTATTAGTTAGAAAAGAAGATAAGATATTTGAAAAAGATACTTTTCCTTCAATAGAATTAGGTAATTATCTTAAAACTAAAGAATATGAAGAAATAGAGTTATGTGGATTGGTTTCAAATATATGTGTGATTGGGAATGCTATTATTACGAAAAGTGCATTACCTAATGCTCATATTGTAGTTGATGCTTTAGCAACTGATTCAGCAGATAAAGATTTACATAAAAAAGCGCTAGATGTTATGAAAGGGATTCACATAGAGGTTTTAAACTATGAATAAAATCAATCTTGCGATGCTAATTGATTTTTATGAATTAACTATGGCAAATGGCTATTTAGAGGCTGGTATGGCAAATGAAATTGTGTATTTTGATTTATTTTATCGAAGGAATCCTGATAACGGAGGTTACGCAATATTTGCTGGGTTAGAATCAATAATTGATTATTTGGATGATTTAAAATTTAATGAAGAGGACATTGAGTATTTAAAAAATAAAGATATTTTTAGTGATGAGTTTTTAAAATACATACAGAATTTTAAGTTTAGTGGAGACATTTATAGTTTTAAAGAAGGAAGTATTATTTTTCCAAATGAACCGATTTTAACAATTAAAGCACCAGTTATAGAAGCTCAGCTTCTTGAAACTTACTTTTTACAAGTTGTAAATCATCAAAGCCTAATTGCCACTAAAGCTTCGAGAATTAAATATGCTAGTCAGGGAAAAATTGTTCTTGAAATGGGAGCTAGAAGAGCCCATGGGTTAACATCTAGTTTAGATGGGGCAAGAGCGGCGTATATAGGCGGGGTTGATGCCTCATCTAATGTGTTAGCTGATCAAGTATATCAAGTCCCAGCAGGAGGGACTATGGCCCATTCATGGGTACAGTTATTTGATACTGAATATGAAGCGTTCAAGGCTTATGCTAATACTTATCCAAACAACACCACTTTTTTAGTTGATACTTATGACACATTAAAAAGTGGCGTACAAAATGCAATAAAAGTGATTAAAGAAGTTTTAATTCCTAAAGGGATAGATAACTATTCTATAAGGCTTGATTCTGGTGATTTAACATATTTAGCTAAAGAATCGAGAAAAATGCTGGATGATGCAGGGTTAAATAATTGCACAATTACTGTTAGTAATTCTCTTGATGAAAGAATTATTAAAGATTTATTAATTCAAGGTGCACCAATTGATATTTTTGGTGTTGGAGAAAGATTAATTACTGCAAAAAGTGATCCTGTTTTTGGTTCAGTCTATAAGTTAGTAGCTGTAACAAAAAACAATAAAATAGTACCTAAAATTAAAATAAGTGAAAACACAGATAAAATAACAACACCCGGTTTTAAAAAAGTATATCGTATATTGGATAAAAACAATCATTTTGAAGCTGATCTAATTGCTTTAAATGAAGAAGTATTTGATATAAATGAACCACTAACAATTTTTGATCCTGATAATATATGGAAGAAAAAAACATATACAGATTATAAGTTAGTAAATATGCACGAACAGGTATATGAAAACGGAAAAAGAATATATAAAAAACCAAAAATTGATACAATTAAAAAATATTGTCAAAAACAACTTAATAGTTTATGGCCAGAAGTAAGACGATTTGATAATCCACATATTTATTATGTTGATTTATCAAAAAAATTGTGGGATACTAAAAACAATTTAATTAATGATTTAAAAAAATAACATACTTAGCAATTGAGAGGAAAGCAATGAATTATATAAAACAAATTGAAAATTATAAACCATATAACGAACAAGAAGTATATGATAAAAAATTAATTTTAGATTTTATAAAAGAAAACTCTAATAATTTATTTAGGGAAAATCTAGCAGCTCATATAACCAGTTCAGCTATTGTTGTTAATCAAGAAATGACAAAAGTTTTGTTTGCTTATCATAATATTTATGATTCATGGAGTTGGGTAGGAGGCCATAATGATGGTGACCCAGATTTATTGAAAGTTGCTATAAAAGAAACAAAAGAAGAAACAGGAGTTAAAGAAGTAAGACCATATAGCAATGATATTTTTATGTTAGATGTTATTTATGTAGAAAATCATATTAAAAAAGGTAAATATGTACCAGACCATCTTCATTTAAATTTATCTTTTTTGCTTATAGCAAGTGAAAACCAAAAATTAGTTGTTAAACCAGATGAGAATCAAGGAGTTAAGTGGATTGAATTAGACAGGGTTTTTGAGATGATTTCAGAACCTAGAATGATTCCTGTATATAAAAAAGCTTTTGATAAATTAGCTGCACTTAAATGATACTTAACTTTAATTTGATATATTCGAGGTAGATAATGCATTATAAAAACTATAAGGGAATTTTAAACAAATACGGAATGAATTTATTTAGAGGTTGCCTTCATGGGTGTATTTATTGCGATTCTAGAAGTGATTGTTATCAAATGGATCATGATTTTTTTGATGTTGAAATAAAACAAAATGCACCGATATTGTTAGAGGATTCTTTAAAAAGAAAACGTAAAAAAGGCATGATTGGTACTGGAGCGATGAGTGATCCTTATATGAATCATCCTTTCACACTTGATATAACAAGAAAGTGCTTTGAAATAATATCTAAATATAATTTTGGTTTAACTTTTCAAACAAAATCCACTTTGTTTTTAAGAGATCTTAGTTTATTAAAGGAAATTAACAAAAAAACTAAGGTTGTTGTTCAAATGACTCTAACAACTTTCGATGATGATTTATCAAAAGTAGTAGAACCAAATGTTGAGACTACTAGAGAAAGACTTATTGCATTAAAAAGGTTGAAAGAAGAAGGAATTCCTTCGGTAGTTTGGCTATCCCCTTTACTTCCATATATAAATGATGATTTAGCAAATTTAAAAGCTATTTTAAATGGTTGTTATGAAGCTAGTGTAAAGGGAATTATTTGGTTTGGTGCTGGTTTAACTTTAAGAAAAGGAAATCGAGAATATTATTATCGGGAATTAGATAAACATTTTCCAGGACTAAAAGAAAAATACATAAAAAAATATGGACTTAATTATGAAGTGATGAGCCCTAATCATAATTTTTTAAATAAATATTTTCATAATTTTTGTTCAGAAAAACTTATAATGCATAATAACAAGCAAATATTTGCTTATCTAAATGAATTTGAAGAAAAAAAGCCGTTTGAACAAATGCAGCTATTTTAAGGAGTCTAATAAATTAATGAATAACTTAGAAATAAAGAAATTAGTAACAAAACAACTTTCATATGATATTAATTGTGAAGTTGATAAATTTTATAAAGTTAATACGGTTGTTAATAATAATCTTCATCAAAAAAGAAGATTTTTCTATAAGGAGGAACCGGCTTTTTTACGCGCAATTAATATTAACCAGAACGTTATTATTGCTTGCGATAAGCAAATTAAGTCATGGTCTGAAAAATTTGTTAATGATATTCCTGGGTACAGGTTTTTTGATAGTATTCAGTTAAATGCTTTAAATAATGAACTTAAAAAATATAATCAACAAGTTGGTATGATTGGTGAATACTTTTTACCAAATATAGACATAATAGAAAATATAGAAACTAACTTTAAATATGAGATATTAATGGATAAAGAAATTAAAAAATTATATACAGATAAACGCTTTCCAATGGCTTTAATGTATAAAGACGAAACTAAACGAAAAGATAATATGGCAGTAGTAGCATATGATTTAGAAAATAATATTATGGGAGTTTCTGGAAGTACACTTGATAGTGATGTTTTATGTAGTGTTGGAGTTGATGTAATTAAAAAATACCGAAACAAAGGTATAGGATTAGCTTTGACAAAAATTATTACAAAAGCACTCTTGGCTGAAGGGTTTATTCCTTATCTTGGTGCTTCAATTGGAAATATTAAAAGCAAAAAACTTGCTCATAATGCTGGTTATTATCCTTTTTGGATAGAGTTAGAGACGTATTCGATTAATAAATCAAACACTTTTTTGAAACCTGAATATCAATAATAGAAATAATTAATAAAAAAACACCTTATAAAGTTTCAAACTCAATTTTGAGTTAACTTTATAAGGTTTTTTTAAGGGGATTTATTTAAGATAAGTTCAAACTTCCTTGCTTTTTTGTTTTATAGTTATTCACAATTTTATATCCTTTAAAACCAATATAAATTATCAATATTAAAATATAAAAAATTCTATTTAAAGGTAAACTATAATGAATAATTATATGAATAAATAACAAAAGATAGACTATATAAGCTAATTTTTGGAGATTTTTCCAAGTTTTATTAGACATTTTCTTTCTTATGGTTATAAAAGATGTGATAAATAAAGGTATCATTATTAAATAAGCTGCAATAGCAAAATATGTTATACTCTGTGTTCCTTTTATTATTTCTATTAGATAATAGATTGCATGAGGAGTAATTACTATAAAGCCAATAATTGATAACTCTGTTCTTGTTGTCATTAAATTTTTCTTGAATTGCCAATTAGGTAATGCACCTGTTAACATAACTAAATAAAAAATTGCGAGCCCTAAAAAACCCTTTATCCAAGGAGTAAAGATAAATATATCATTGAAGATAAAAGCAATAATTGAAACAACTGTAAATATAATGTAGAGAAGAGTCTTGTTTTTTTTGATAAATTTTGGTTTAAAATATATCAATGTAGATAGTAAAATTAAAATTATTAATGTGATCATTAGTTTTTTTCCTTTCTGTAAGTGTGTACTTACATATTGTAAGTTAAATAAACTTTTTTGTCAAGTAAAACTTTTTTGTTGACAAAGGTTATTTATTCTGTTAAGGTATGTTAGTTAATACTTACAAAAAGAGGAGAGAAGGAAATGAAAAAAATTATAGACTTTATTGCTAAACATCCCGTTTGGATTGTAGTATCAGTCTTAACATTAGTGGTTGTAGCGCTTATTGGAGCAACAGACGTTAATATTGCGACCGGAAATCAAACATTGGTAAAAAAATCAACCGATACTTTTCAGGATAACGAAGATTATCAAAATCAATTTGGTGGAGAAACAATTATTTTACAGATTGAACCTACTGATAAGTTATTTACAAATGACTTAATTAAAACATTTGATGATATTGAGTACAATTTAAATAATCTGGATGGAGTATTTAGTTATCAAAGTCCAGCATCGATAGTTAAAAACGTAACAAATCAACAGTTAGTTAAGTTTGTTGATGGTATCGAACAAGTTGGTACTGGTTTATCAGATATATCTTTATTGTTAAACCAACAAGCAACATCTTTAGCTGGATTTGATGTTTCTCAAATTGAAGCTGCATCTTTAAATATAACTACAGCTTTAGGAGACTTAGGCACAGCACAGATGAATTTAGAAAATCAACTTGTATTTTTGAAAATTCAATTAGGAGAAGTGAATACAGTTTTAGAACAATTAGAAACTGATTTGCTAAGTGATGGTGTTACTAATGATGATCAAACTCTTGTTCAATACAGTCAACAGTTAACTCAACTTACTGATAATATGGGTGATTTAATAAACATGATTACTCAATTAGAAACAATTACTACTAATACAACAACTGGTTTAACAACATTGGAAACTCAATTAACAGTTTTATTTGATACATTGTTAACACAACTATCAGAAATGAACTCTTTTACAGATCAATTAGTAGTATTAAGTACACAAATGGGAACTATGTCCGATAGTTTATTAATGATTGTTGAAAATTCTGATATTTTAAGATCGGGAATACCAACAAAACAAACTACCTTAGATAACATTGTTTATGAAGGTGAAAACAGACGTTCTATTTTTGATGCTTTTGTGGTAAACGATAAGTATGTGATGATGCAAATTTCACTTAATGGTGATGTTACAAAAGAACAAAAAGAGCTTATTATTGAAGAAATAGAAGAAGTACTAGCTGATAGTGAATATGAAGAGTCGTATTTATTGTCTGGAAAAGCTGTTTTAGATTTATCTATTCAAAACTCAATGGTTGAAAGTATGAAAAAAATGTTAATGTTGTCTTTAGGATTAATGATATTAATTATGATAATAACATTTAAAGTAAGATGGCGAATTTTACCTTTAGTGACTGTTTTAATCGCATTGATAGCAACTATTGGATTGATGGGGTATTTAACAATACCAGTCACAATGGTATCAATGGCAGTATTTCCAATTCTAATTGGTCTAGGGATTGACTATGCAATTCAATTTCAAAATCATTACAGCTTAGTATTAGCGGAGGAAGAAGATTATGAATAAACAAAAAAAAGCTTTAATAAAAACATATAAAGAAATGGCACCAGCTATAATGGTCGCAATGATTGCGACCGGACTAGGTTTCTTAGCATTATATACTTCAGGTGTTCCGATGATATCTGATTTCGGGAAAATGTTAACAATTGGAATAGTTATAAGTTTTATTATTGCATTACTATTTTTATTGCCATTATTATTTATTAGGGATCAACATTTCCCAGTAAAAGCATCAAAAGCAAAAAACAAAAAAACAAATGGTAAATTTTTGTATCACTTTACAAAGAGAATTTTAAAATTTAAATATTTTATTATTGTTATTGCCTTTATCTTGGCAGGGTTAGGTATATATTTTGATCAAAAAGTTAGAGTAGAAACTGATATTGAATCATTTATGCCACAAGACTCTGAAGCGCTCGATGATATATATGAGTTAAGAGATAGAATGGGCTCAACAGACCAAATAGCAATAGTTATTAAATCTGATGATTTGTTATCAGATGAAAACATTAGTTGGTATTTGACTAATACCAACCAATTGAAAAAATCTTTTGAAGATGAAATTGTACAAGTAAATTCACTGCTTACTTTGGCTGAAACACTTAACTACGATTTGGATTCAGTGGGTATACATACTATGGTCGACCAATTACCTGAAGAGCAAAGTAAAGTTTGGATAAATTCTAAAGGCAATGAAATGGTTTTATCTGTGATGATTGATAAGTTACCAACAGAAGAGCTAGAAGTTTTCTTAAACGAATTAAATGAATATTTTATTGAAAATGAAAAGACCGGACTAGATGTTGTTATTACAGGTCAAGCAGTTATTGATGTTACAATGATTTCATCATTAACAACAGGAAGATACACAATTACAATACTTGGAATGTTAGCTGTATTTTTAGGTCTAATAATTATATATAGAAATCCTCTTAAAGCTCTTACTCCTTTAATACCAATCACTTTAATTGTTGGTTGGTCAGGTTTTGTTATGTATTTATTAGATATTGCTTATACACCTTTGACAGCAACTTTAGGCGCGTTAATTATTGGTATAGGAACAGAGTTTACTATATTAATTATGGATCGTTATCACAAAACTAAACATAACTCAGAAGATGCTGAAGAAAACATTAGTAATAGTGTTAATACTATTGGAAAACCAATTTTAATTTCAGCAATTACAACAATTGGTGGGTTTAGTGCTTTAATAATTTCGGATTTTGAAATATTGAAAAACTTTGGTATAATGACTGTAATCAACCTGGTTTTAGCAATTATATCGACTTTAATAATTATGCCAGTTATCTTAAATTTACAAGCAAATTTAACCTTAAAATTTAAAAAAGCTAAATAGGAGTCTAAAATGAAAGACACTAAGAAAAAGATTATGAATGCAAGCATTAAGCAATTTGTAAAAAAAGGTTACATCGAAGCAACGACTATAGAGATTGCTAAAGCTGCAGGAGTCGCTGAAGTAACTATATTTAGAAATTTTAATTCTAAATTTGAACTTTTTGAAAAAAGTTTAAGGCATGCACTATCTGTGGTAATTGATGAATCGAAAATTGATGTTATTGTATCTTTACCAACAGAGCAGTTTTATAAAAAATTATTATTCAACAGAATTCAAATCGCAAAAAAGAAACAAAAATTGTTAATGCTTATAATAAAAGAATCTTTTTCTAATCATTTGCCTAAAGATCTTCAATTTACTGAGATTATTTATAGTCACATTAAAGAAGTTATTGAAAAACACAGCCAATATTATAATCTAAAAATCAATAGCGAAAACAAAGCGCGAATTATTGCCGGTATTTTGTTATCAATCGTAATTATTCCAGGTAAATTTAATCAAACAGAGGACGAGATTATTGGCTCGTATTTACCAATTTTAATTTAACTATATATTATAAAAAAAACACCACAGATTGTGGTGTTTTGTGTATGTAAAAATGTCAATTATTCTTTGTTGATTGGAACAAATACTCTTGATGCAAGTTCTTTGTCTAGCATATATAGACCTTTGCCATCTAAACGTTTTACTTGATCAATTAGTTCAGAAAAGTTTGCTTCCTCTTCAACTTGTTCATCTATATACCAGTTCAAAAAGCTTACGGTTGCATGGTCTTTAACATCTAATGCAATATCCATTAAGTTATGAATTCTCTTAGTTACTTCCTTTTCATGATTTAAAGAAGCTTCTAATACTTCTAATACGGAATTAAATTCATTTTTTGGGTTGCCAAAGCCTGAAATTTCAACTTTTATTCCTCGGTCATTTAAGTAATTCATAAATTTTTGAGCATGTGCTACTTCCTCTTGGTATTGAATATTAAACCAATGTTCAAAGCCTGCTAAAGATTGATCGGCGAAGTAATTTTGCATTGCTAAATATACATGTGCTGATTCTAATTCGAAATTTAATTGCTTGTTAATTTCTTTTATTAATTTTTTATCCATACTTATCATCTCCTTAAATATATTATAACAAATTGAGTTTATTATTCAACCAAAGTGCTGTTATAATTTTGTATCATCTATGTTATCTAAATATGCTTTAATTGGTTCTATAACAGATTTAACAGTTCCCTTTTTAAATGGATTATTGAGTTTAGTGCTTTCTACTAAATCAACAAAAGTTTTTGAACCACCTAGTTTACATAATTTGATATATTTGTCTAAAGCTAAGTCGTGATTTTCTTGACTTAAAACAAAAAATTGAAATGCTAATACTTGAGCTAAAGTATAGTCAATATAATAGAAAGGAACTGAAAAAATATGACCTTGTTTATACCAATAAGTGCCTTTTTCCATAAATTTATCATCATCGTAATCTTTATATGGCAGATATTTTTTTTCAATACGTCTCCAGGTAGCTTTTCTTTCATCTGGAGTTAGTTCTGGATTAGTATATATTTCGTGTTGGAATTCATCGACTGCAACACCATATGGTAAAAACGATAATCCGCTATCTAGATCATAAAATTTAAATTTATCTGTGTCTTCTTGGAAAAATTGGTTTATCCATGGCCAAGATAAAAACTCCATACTCATTGAATGAATTTCTGCCGCTTCCATTGTTGGCCAACGATACTGAGGTATAAGATCTCTACTTGAATAGATTTGGAATGCGTGACCCGCTTCATGGGTTAATACATTTACATCATCACTTGTACCGTTAAAATTAGCGAAAATAAAAGGTGATTTATATTTTGGAATATAAGTACAATAACCGCCGCCAGCTTTTCCTGGTTTTGAGTCTAATTCAAGTAATCCCCTATCAATCATAAAATTGAAAAATTCTCCGGTTTCATTTGACATTTCCTCGTACATGTTTTTAGCAATATTAACTTGCCAGTCTAAATCGCCTTTAGGAGTTGGATTGCCTGATTTAAATGATAAGGTTAAATCATAAGATTTAGGTGCTATAATCTCGATTCTTTTAGCTTTTCTTTCAACTAATTCAGCAGCCAAAGGAACCACTTCATTGTAAATCTGTTCACGATAATTTTTCACATCATTAGCGTTATAATCTAATCTTCCTAAGCGATCATATCCTAGTTGAACGAAATTATCATATCCAAGTGTTTTAGCTATCTTGTTTCTTATTGAAACCATTTCATCATAAATTTTATCTAATTCAGCTTCATTCTCTTCAAAGAAACCTGAAGTAGCTAACTGTGCTTGATGCCTTGTTTCTCTATTTAGACTTTGTAAGAAAGGTCTCATTTGAGTTAAGTTATATGTTTTTCCTTTGAATTCAATCTCCGCACCAGCAAGTAATTTAGAGTATTTAGTACTTAAGCGGTTTTCTTTTTGCAAATCCGGAATTATTTCTTTTGAAAAAGTTTTTTCTTGTAATTCGGCCTGCTTGAAAATCAGGGTGCCTAGTTCTTTTTCTAATTCTTTACGATTTTTTGATTTAATGATTTTCTTAGAAAAAATAGTTTGATACATTTCTAATTTCGGTCCGTTTTCATCAAAAAAGTCTTGTTCTTTTTGATAAAAATCATCCTTAGTATCTAAACTATTTCTAATAGAAACTAAAGTTGACATTGATGATAATTCATCATTTAAATCAAAGATATTTTTAATTGCTTGTAATTCTTCATGATAATCAATATCTTCCCCAATTATACTTAATAAGTCATTAATCTTAACTTGATATTTTTCAATATCTGGACGAACATACTTGTAATCTTTAAACTTCATATTTTACCTCTTTCAATTTTTTTGTTTCTCTTTTTAAACTAATTTTATCATACTATAATTATATTTACTAATAAAAATCCTAGGATTTTGTAAACCTAGGATTTTTCTTATTTAAAATAAATTTCCAATAATTCCAGCGCCAAATGAGCTCGCAAAAACTAAAGAAATTGTAGTCATCAATTTGATTAATATATCTATTGCAGGACCACTTGTATCTTTTAAAGGATCACCAACAGTATCTCCTGTTATTCCAGCTTTATGAGCTTCAGATCCCTTTCCGCCATGATGTCCTGCTTCAATATATTTCTTAGCATTATCCCATGCTCCACCACTGTTTGCCATAAAGATTGCTAGCATAAGTCCAGTAATTAATGTTCCTGCTAATAAACCACCTAAGGCCTCTGCACCAAATAGGTAACCAACTACTAATGGAGTTATAATTGCTAGAAGTGCTGGATAAATCATTTCTTTTAATGCTGAATCAGTTGATATAGCAACGCATTTAGCATAATCTGGAGTTGCTTCACCTTCTAAAATTCCAGGTATGTCTCTAAATTGTCTTCTTACTTCATCGATCATTTCGTTAGCTGCTTTACCAACACTAAAGATAGTTAATGAACTAAATAAGAACGCTAGCATACCACCAATCATCAATCCAGAGATAACATCAGCATTAATTATGTTTATCCCTTGTTCGGTTAAACCAGCTTTTACTGCATAAGAACTAAATAATGCTAATGCAGTTAGAGCAGCAGAACCAATAGCAAAACCTTTTGCTATAGCAGCAGTAGTGTTTCCAACACTATCTAATTGATCGGTAATTGCGCGGACTTTTTTATCCATTTTTGCCATTTCAGCAATGCCACCAGCATTATCAGCGATTGGCCCATAAGCATCAACACTTACAGTCATTCCAGCTGTTCCTAACATCCCTACGGCTGCAAGACCAATTCCAAATAAACCTCCTAATTGAAAAGCAAAAATAGTTCCAATTGCTATTGCAATAACAGGAAAAGCCGTGCTTTTCATACCTGTTCCAAGTCCGCTAATAATATTCGTTGCGTGACCTGTTTCTGATTGTTTTGCGATAGCTTTTACATGTTTATATTTTTCGGAAGTATAATATTCACTTACAAAGGCAATAAATAAACCTACAAATAATCCAATTATAATACTATAAAATGGTCCATATGCATAAGGAAGTTTAGCTGAATCAGTTGCATATTGACTAAAGTCATAGAAAAAAGTGATTAAGAATGCGCCGATAATAAAGATTATTGCACTTGCATAAGTTCCGTTTTTTAATGATTTATGAGGATCTGAAGTTTCTTTGCTTTTTACGAAAAAAGTTCCAATAATAGATGAAAGGATTCCAAAACCAGCGATAATCATTACATAGAAAACGCCTTCAACCCCAAACCATAAAGCTCCAATAGTTGCGGCACCAATGATTGAACTAACATAAGATTCTAGTAAGTCTGAACCCATACCAGCAACATCACCGACATTATCGCCAACATTATCAGCGATTGTAGCAGGATTTCTTGGATCGTCCTCGGGGATTCCGGCTTCAATCTTTCCTACTAAATCAGCCCCTACATCAGCTGCTTTTGTATAAATTCCTCCACCTACACGCCCAAAGAGAGCGATTGATGAAGCTCCTAAAGAATATCCTGCAGCAATTTCAATTGATATTTCTGCATCAAATCCAAAAGCAATATTAGCTAGAAAGAAAACAATGATTAAACCTAACAAACCATAACCAACAACGCTCATACCCATAACAGAGCCACCTTTAAAGGCTACATTAAGTGCTTGATTCATTCCGTGATTATTGGCTGCGGTTGCGGTTCTTGAGTTAGCTTCAGTTGCACTCTTCATTCCAACTATTCCTGCGGTTCCAGAGAACAGTGCACCTAAAACAAATGCTAAAGCACTACCGATTCCTAGAGCTATCCAAATTCCAAAAAAGGCGATAAAGACAAATACGATAATAATTCTATATTCTCTTTTTAAGAAAGCATTCGCACCTTCCTTGATGAATCCTGATATTTCTCTAACTTTTTCTACACCTGGTGAAAATGCTAATACCATTCTAAAAAGTAATAAACCATAAATTATTGCTGCTATAGCAATTGCGGCAGCAATATACATCAAAAACTCCATAAATAATCCTCCCGATTTTTTTTAATTTTAACACTTCACATTTTATTTTACAATAACATAAAGCTAAATATTCATAAATGTTTAAATTTTTTGTGTTTGCTTAGATTTAATTTTCGCTATTGATAATATTAATCCTAATGCAATTGATAATATTCCTGCCATTAAAACACGATAATTTTCCGGTAGTAAAAAAGTAATGGTATGAGCAGGGATCCAAAAGAAAGGAATAGTTTTTAATACAATAAATTCAAAATAGTTTTTCCAATTGATATTATTTGAAACTTCTTTTAATCGCACTTTGAATATTTTCTTTAGATTACCTTCACCTAAATCTATATAAGTATCTGTAACTCGATGCAATAACATAAAAGCAGGAGCGAAAGTTAGATTCATTATTAAACTTATCATAAATGCTTGATATATATTTTTAATCACCTGATTTGTATCTAGATTAGGAAGTAAATGATTATTTATAGAATCAACTACTCCTTTAGCATATACATTAAACATTAATACAAATCCCATTCCTAGAAATCCCCAAATTATAAATCTAAGAATATATCCTTTTTTAGAAAAATAACTTTTATTTAGAATTCTTGATGCTAATAATTCTCCAGTGGTTGCTAATATAGCTGTTTTAATAAACCCCATTATATAAGGATATAAATTTGTGCTTTCTTCAATAAATTTTCTAGTAAATGGAATGATAAATAAACAGATTATAAACAATATTTGCATTATAAAAAGTAAATCTTTCTTTTTCATCGAAACCTCCAAAAAAAATTTAAATAATTTCTTATATCTTAACACAAAATCAAGATTTTATGTATAATAATATAATAGAGAGGTAATAATATGAACGAACTTAAAGAATATTTAGAGCAATATCCTGAAGCCAAAATTTTAGATATTGGTACAGGAAAAGGCGATTTTATTAATTTAATTGATTATTTGTATCACGATTATAGTGAGATTATTGGTGTTGATATAATTGATTATCTTTTAGAGATGGATAAAGATTCATTTAAAGGCAATCCTAAAATTAAATTTATCAATGAAGATATATTAAATCCTACTTTTCCGAAAAATAGTTTTGATATAATTTCATTATCAAGTACTTTTCATCATTTAACTGATATTGAGGAAACACTTAAACATATGACAACGCTTTTAAAACCGGGTGGAATTATAATTATTAGTGAACTGATATCTGATAATTTAGATAAAAAACAAGTTTCTCACGAATTGCTGCATCACTTTGCTGCAAAGATTGTTCGTGAAATCGGAATGATTCATTCACAAACATGTGACAAAAAAGGAATTTTGAAAGCGGTAAAAAAATATGCACCAATCCCAGTAGTAGATTATTGGGATATGACTATCAAAGATTTATATTTAGATGTAGAGATGTCAACATTATATCAAATTATTGATCAGTTGTTAGAAAATGTTAAAGACAGCGAACAATATAAAGTCTTTAAAAAAGAGGCTGATGAAATTAAACTATATTTAAAAGAAAATGGCTTTCAACTTGCAAATAAGCTTTGTATAGTTTTGAAAAAAAATAAAGAATAGCTTTAAAGAGCAAATGAATATAGTAGTTACTGTATTATATTTTTCATTTTCTTAACTAATTTTGGTCGAAATATCAAGTTAAAATTCACAGGCAGGCAACCTGCCTGTTTATATTAGATTTAAAAGTAATATTGAATATTGTTTAAGTTTTTGGTAGAATTGTTTTATGAAAATGGGTGATGATATGAATTTTTTTAAAAACAAGGAATTGGATATGTCTTCTGAACAAATAAAAAAACAACGAATGTATATCATCAGTTATTTGTTATTTGCATTAGTATTGACTTTAGCATTTGGCACTTTAGAAGATCCTTTTATATATACCTTAAGTAATATTGGTAATAGATTTGGCTGGGGACCCCGAATTCTATTTATCATCTGGTCTGTTGTATCGGGTTCGGCAATTGAAATATCTTTTATTTTCATTATGCGTTTAACAAATTATAATGACCGTAAATGTCGAATGTTTATTGGTTTAACAACGGCTTCTATTATTATTACATCTATTATTCCTGCTTTACAAAATGAATTACCGTTCTGGCATACAATTCATGTAGGAACATCACTATTAATTGGTTTTTTCTTTTTATTGGCTATGTTACCTTTTGTAAAGCATTTATTTACTGTTATACCTGAATATAAAAAATTGATATATTTTTGGTTAATTATTATTTGGCCTGGTTCATTTACTATGTTGTATTTTTTTAGTATAACAGCGATGTTTGAAATTTGGTTTTTTGTTTCAATTATTATGTTTTTACTTTATATGACAGTGATTTTATATGAATCTGCATCTGAAGAAAAACTTAAAGAAGATAATAAAATTTAAACAAATTTGTAAGTGTATGCATACAGGTTTTACTAAACACATGTTTATGTTATAATAAATTATATAAGGAGGTATCATAATGGGACAATATCATGAACCATATGACAAATTAAGTCAAGAAGCAAAAGAATTGACTAGAGCATTTAAATCTCTTATTGAAGAGTTTGAAGCAGTTGATTGGTACAACCAAAGAATGGATGTTACTAAAGACGAAGAATTGAAAGCGATTTTGAAACATAATCGTGATGAGGAATTAGAACACGCTGCAATGGCTTTAGAATGGCTTAGAAGAAAAATGCCTGAATTACATGATGAATTAAAAGAAAATCTATTTAAAGAAGGCGAAATTGCTGGACACCACGGCGATGAATAATATTTTATTTTTAAAGGACTAATTTCCAAAATTAGTCCTTTTTCTCTATAAATGATTGTTCTTATTAATGAGATTTGCTAAAATATAATTATCTTAATGAAAGCGAGAAGAACTTATGCCATATCAAAAAAAATATTTGGAATTATTGAGCAAAGAATTTCCGACTGTACAAGCAGTAAGCACGGAGTTAATAAATTTGAGTGCGATTTTAAATCTTCCAAAAGGAACGGAAGTTTTTATTACTGACTTGCATGGTGAATATGATGCTTTTAATCATTATTTAAAAAATGCATCAGGTATCATTAAGGAAAAAATAGAATTATTGTTTAGTGATTTATCCGAGAAAAAACGAAATCAAATAGCTTTTTTCATTTATTATCCAACAGATATGTTGAATAAATATAAAACTTTGTTAGATAAAGATAAATATAAGGTATTAATTAAAAATCAACTCTTTTATATGGTTAGATTGGCTAAGAATATTGTAAGTAAATATACGAAAAGTAAAGTTAGTAAAACTCTTCCTAATGAATTTTCATATATTATTCAAGAATTGGTTTACGAATCAAGATCTCATGAAGATAAAAGTAAATACTATGATGCTATTATTAATGCAATTTTCAAAACTAAAAGAGAAAATAAATTCATTTTGCAGTTATCAAGATTTATCCGAGCTTTAGCAATTGATCAATTACATATTGTAGGGGACATTTTTGATCGAGGTCCGAAACCACATTTGATTATGGAAAAATTATTAAGAATGAAAAATGTTGATATACAATGGGGTAATCATGATATTGCTTTCATAGGAGCTAGTTGTGGTTCAAATGTTATGATTGCTAATGTGATAAGAATAGCCGCTAGATATAATAATTTAGATACTTTTGAGGATGGTTATGGAATCAATTTAATTCCATTAGCGAGATTAGCTGAAAAATATTATCGAAATGACCCTTGTAAAGAGTTTTATCCAAAAGATAGTTCAAATATAAATAATTTAGAAGATTTGTCTTTTATAGCTAGAATCCATAAAGCTATTTCGATTATCCAATTTAAATTAGAAGGTGAAGTAATTAAAAGAAATCCAACTTTTGATTTAGATGATAGATTATTATTGGATAAACTTGATTTTAATAAAAATCAAATAAAAATCAGTAATCAATATTTCGATTTATTAGATTCTAATTTCCCTACAATAGATAAAAAAAATCCTTATCGTTTAAATAAAGAAGAACAAGAAGTTATTAATCATCTAAATCAGTTATTTTTACATAACGAAATGTTACAATCACACGCAAGATATGTTATTGAAAAAGGCGGTTTATATTTATTATATAATTATAACTTGTTATTTCATGCAGCTTTGCCTTTAACAAATGACGGTAGTTTTGCTCAAGTAGAAATAAATGGCTCAAAGTATTCAGGTAAAGCATTATTTGATCATTTTGATAAAAAAGTAAGAACCGCTTATTATAACCGTTATGATTCTTTAAACGGTGATAAAGATGTTTTCTTATATTTATGGCAAGGAAAATATTCGCCTTTATTTGGGAAATCAGCAATGAGAACTTTTGAAAGATATTTTATTGGAGATAAAAAGACACATAGAGAAGATAAAAATCCTTACTATAAGTACCGAGAAAAAGAGGATGTTTTAAAAAGAATTTACCAAGAATTTGGCCTTGATTATAAGAAATCAAAAATTATAAATGGACATGTTCCTTTAG
Organism: Candidatus Izemoplasma sp.; assembly: GCA_021736305.1. Lineage (GTDB taxonomy): Bacteria > Bacillota_I > Bacilli_A > Izemoplasmatales > Hujiaoplasmataceae > Hujiaoplasma. The sequence continues at coordinate 63,171 of JAIPGD010000002.1, read as the reverse complement.
ATATTACTAAAGGAGAACAAGTGGTTTTAGCTAATAAACACGTATATACTATTGATGGAGGAATGAGTAAACAATATGCTGATAAAACTAATATTGGTGGTTATAGTTTGATTAGTGATTCTCATGCATACTTTTTAGTTTCTCATGAGCGCTTTGATACTTATAAAAAATTAATAGAAAAAGAAGAAGATATTATTACAGTAACTAGATCTGAAGAACTCAATAAAAGTAGAACATATATTTATGACACAAACAAAGGTGAAGAATTAAAATCACAAATTAATGATTTGTTTGAATTGTTAAATGCTTATAGATCAGGAGATATTCATGTTTTTCAGGATAAATAAACTCTTCTTATAAAGACTTTTTATATTGATTGAATGAAATATGTTCGATTATATGGTATAATTTTATGTTGAATATTATATGCTGAAAGGATGAATTTATGAGATTTATTACATGGAATGTTAATGGTTTAAGAGCCGCAAGAAAAAAGAAATTTGATGATTTTTTTAAGGAAATGAATGCTGATATTTTCGCGATACAAGAAACGAAGATGCAAGAAGAACAAAAGAGCTTTGCTTATGATGGATATTATGAGTATTGGAATGATGCTGATAAAAAAGGTTATTCAGGCACTTTAATATATACAAAACATAAACCTTTAAGTGTTAGTTATGGCATTGATGGTGAAGGTTACAATGATGAAGGTAGAATTATTGCTTTAGAGTATAATGATTTTTATTTTGTAAATGTATATGTACCAAATGCAAGACCTGAACTTATTAGATTAGATTATCGAATGGATTTTGAAGACCGTTTTAGAGAGTATTTAGTAAAGTTAGATAAGATTAAACCTGTTATTTTGTGTGGCGATTTAAATGTCGCTCATAAAGAAATAGATTTAAAAAACCCGCAATCAAATAAAAAAAATCCTGGATTTTCAATCGAAGAAAGAACTAAATTTCAAGAATTATTAGATGCAGGTTTTACTGATAGTTATAGGATGTTGTATCCAGATACAATTAGATACACTTGGTGGTCATATCGTTTTAATGCAAGAAAAAACAATGCTGGATGGAGAATCGACTATTTTGTGGTTTCAAATAAAATCAAAGATAAAATTATTGATGTTGATTTAATGAATGATATCTATGGCAGTGATCATTGTCCTGTCAAAATAGAAATTAGTATTTAGGCAAGGTGGAATAATGGAGTCAGTTTTATCAGTTAATGAAATCAAGGAAATTGAAGCTTTAACAATTAAAGAGGCAAGTTTTTCTGAAATAGATTTAATGAAAAATGCTGGAATTAAATTATTAGAAGATATCTTATTGCGTGTTAAACCAGAAAAAGATGAACGCATTACTGTTGTATCTGGAACAGGAAATAATGGTGGTGATGGTTTAGTTGTTTTTTTGGAGCTTCTAAATTTGGGTTATAAACCAAAACTAGTAGTCATAGGAACGGTAGAATCTGCTTCTGGATCTTTTAAATACTATTTCAACCAAGTAAGTAAGAAAACAAAAGTAATTATAGCTTCTAAACATAATGAAGGAGAAGTTAATAAAGCGATTTTATCTTCTAAATTTGTTATTGATGGTATTATTGGTGTGGGTTTAAACCGAAAATTAGGTGGCCAGTATTTAAAGGTAGTTGAATATATTAATAGCTTGAATAAAGTAGTTTATTCGATTGATATACCTTCAGGAATTAATCCGAATAATGGATTAATTTATGATCAAGCAATTAAGGCTAATTTAACTGGAATTATTGGTTTTTACAAGTATGGAAACATTTTAAATGATGCTCTTGATTATCATGGAGAATCAAAGATATTGGATATAGGTTTAGTGACAAAACATGATATTTCTGTAAAACTTATTGATTATCATGATTTCTCAATCGAACCAAAAAAACGAATTCATAATTCATATAAATATAATTATGGATTAGGATATTTTTTTGGCGGTTCTAAATCTACACCAGGGGCAATAAATTTATCTGTTATGGCGGCTTTAAGGTCTGGACAGGGAATTGCTTATGTATTCCAAGAAAATCCAGTGGCTAAGCATTTAGAAGTGATTTATAAAGAGATTGATGAAGATATTGACATTGATAGACCTGATTCTATTGTGTTTGGTCCGGGAATGGCTCCAGACAATAAAAAACTTGCAAATATTTTTTCTAAAATTAATGCTTCAAATGTTAAGACTGTTGTTGACGCTGGGGGATTAAAGTATTTAGATTTGGATAATATTAATAATAAAAACTTTATTTTAACCCCTCATGAAAAAGAGTTTAGTGATTTATTTAATATTGGAGTTCAAGATGTTGAAGAAGACCCTTTTAAATATGTAAAAACAATTGTTGAAAAAGGTGTTACCTTAATTTTAAAAGGGCAAACAAATGTTATTGCAAATAAAAAACACATCTACTTATTTCAAGCTAGGAATCCTGGATTAGCAACAGCTGGTAGTGGTGATGTGTTAACGGGTATAGTTTCAAGTTATTTAAAAGATAATTCTCCATTAAGTGCGAGTATAAAGGCTGTATTGGTTCATTCTATTGCGGCTAATTATGCAAGAGATGAGTTTGGAGAGGTTAGTATGTTAGCGAGCGATATTATTAATAATATTTATAAAGTTTTAAAGTGAGGAAATGACAATGGATTATTTAGATAAAAAACCATTTTTAGATAAGTCAGTTATTAATTTAGGCGGGAAAATTATCGGTGATTGTCAAATTGGAAAAGATTGTAATATTTGGTTTCACGCTACATTAAGGGGCGACATGGATAAAATAACAATTGAAGAAGGAACAAACATTCAAGATAATGCAGTTGTTCACACGAATATTGATACGCCTACTTATATTGGTAAGTATGTTACTATAGGACATTCAGCAATTATTCATGCCTGTACAATTAAAGACTATGCCTTAATAGGCATGGGATCAGTTATTTTAGATAATGCCGAAATAGGCGAATATGCTTTAGTCGCAGCAGGTACTGTAGTTCCACCTGGAAAAATTATTCCACCAAGAACTTTGGTTTTGGGAAATCCAATGAAAGTTATTAGAGAATTAAGTGAAACTGAAATTAAGGCAAACATTCAAAATGCTAAAAATTATATTAAGTTAGCAAATGATTATGTACAGGCTAAATAAAATAATGCTTTATGAAAGTATTATAAGAAAGCCAAAATACTGGTAGTGAATTTCCTCAGGATTTCACTAAATTTAGATAAATTAAAGGATTTTTATATAGATTATTATATTTACTATTTGTTTAAAATATAGTATAATATTTATGTTATAAAGTATATTTAATATATGGGTGGAAACATGAAAAGATTGATTAAAGAAAAAGGGAAATTAATAATTACTTTTATGATTTTTTATATCATTATTGAACTCGTGACTTTTAGGTGGCTTGATTTAGGCTTATTACCACGTGTTTTTTTGCTTGATTTACTTATTATGTTTGTTTTCGCGTTCTTTTCTACTTTCTTTAAATCTCATAAAGCAAGTATTTATTATCTTTCATTTTTATTCTTTATTGTTCTTGTACTATCGTTAATTAATCAAACTATGAATTTAGAATTAAATGGTGAAGTTTTTTCTTTAACACATATCAAGTATACCTTTGAAGCAACAAATGTATTTAGCATTGACTTTGTTCACATTGATGTTTTAATGGTTATTTTTGCGATTGGTTTAGTTTATGGATATACAATGTATTTTATTTATAAGTTATTCTTAAATAATCTTCAGCCTATTAAAGGATATTACCGTAGGTTATTGCCGATTTTTGGCTTTTTTGCATTAGCTATAATGACTTTGTTTAATACTAGAGTTTCAGTTTTTGCTGAATATAATGACTTATTTAATGTTTCATTATTCAAACGTGATTCAATTGAAAAGTATGGTATGTTTGGTTATTATTATAAAGAAGCTGATATTATGCTGTTTGATAGTGGAACAAGTTCAGTAACTATAGAAGAATTAGAAAAAGAACTAGTGGAAGTCAGCCCTTATGATATTTATGACGATGATAATCAAATTTCATATAATGGTTTATTAGAAGGAAAGAATGTTATTACGATTATGATAGAAACAGGTTTGAGCATAGCTGTGAACGAGTATTTAACTCCTAATTTGTTTGAAATAACTCAAGAAGGATTATATTTTCCGAATAATTATAGTGAGAATAAAACAAATATGTCTGAGTTGATTGGAATATTAGGAAATTATCCTTCTAATGGTATAGATGCTAGTAAATTTGATTATGATTTTAGATATTCTATGCCTAATGTATTAAAAGATAAAGGATATAATACTGCTTTTTTCCATGAAAATGTAGCGGGATTTTATGATCGGGGTAACGCAATCCCTGAACTTGGTTTTGAACATTCATATTTACATGAAGAATTATTTCCTGATGAACCAATTTATGGTTGGGGCGGTGATTATACTTTAGATTCTAGAACAATGGAATCCATGTTAGATTTTATGTTTTTAGAAGAAGAAGGAGTTCCTTTTTATTACTATTGGACAACTTTAATTGGGCACGGTCCATATAATAGTGATGCTCCAAGTAAGCGTTTGGATGGAAGAAATAACAAAGAAATGTTTGAAGATTTAGGTTATTTTGCAATGATTGATCAAGCTGAAGCAAATGGTATATGGGAAAATCCATTGGAAGAAGACGAAGAATATGCTATGCGATTTAGACATTATCAAGCAGCTATGATGGATTTTGATGTGTCTTTAGGAATGTTATTAACTGCTTTAGAAAATAATGGATTATTAGAAGATACAATTATTCTTTTATATGGCGATCATAATGCATATTATCATCAAATGCATTTAGAATTAAGTGATTCTGATAAAGGTGATATTCATCATGTAGAAATGTATAAAACTTTTTTTGCCGTTTACAACCCTATATTGACTGAAGCTTATAAACTTAACAATGAAACAGATTCAACTACTATTGAAAAGTTTGTTTCACCATATGACATATTGCCAACATATTATCAATTATTAGGTATAGATTTTTATGAGAATTTTGTTTTTGGAGAAAGTGTTTTAGTTGAGCAAGAATCTATATTTTATTCACATAAAATTACCGCATTTTTCAATGATAAATATTTCAGTTTTAATGATTATTCAATATTTTATCCGCCAGAAGATGAATTAGATGTGGATATTTCTGAATTACAATTTTTACTTGATATAGAAGAATTTAGCGATAAAATGTTATGGTTAGAATTATGGCTTGCGGTTACAAAAGTATAAGTTTAAAAATCAGAGATGAAACCTAGAAGTTTCATCTTTTTTTTGAATAATTCTGCTTGCTTTTAAGCGGATTTATAGTATAATTTATTAGATATTGATTTTATGAGGTGAAAGATATGTGGGAAACAATTTGGGAGTTTTTATCTTCAGTTCCATTATGGGAAATGGCATTGATTTTAATTGTAAAAGTGATCGAGGTTGCAGTTAGCACCTTAAGAATAATTTTAATCGGAAAAGGCTACAGGAAACCTGGATCTTTATTAGCGTTGGTAGAGATTTTATTGTGGGTATTTATGGCTTCAAGTGTTATTACCGGTATGGCTGAAGCTCCATTAAAAGGTATTTATTATAGTATTGGGTTTGCTTTAGGTGTATATATAGGTTCAATTTTAGAAGACAAGATTGGTGTTGGTAAAATTCTTATACAAGCCGTTATAATGAAAGAAGAGGCTAAAAATGTAACTAACGCTTTGCGTGATGCAGGATTTGCTGTGACGACCATTAATGCACAAGGTAAATATAAAGAAAGAGAAGTATTAATGATGGTAGCTAATCGTAAAAACAAACGAAATATCATTAATTTAATCAACGAGGTTGATAATGATGCATTAGTTGTTACCAATGATGTTTCTATGGTTAGTGGTGGTTTTGTTAGTCCTTGGAGAAGATTGATCAAATAATCAAAAATAACTGTTGAAATATTCACTAAAATAATATAAAATAGAGAATGCACGTCGCAGGTGTAGTTTAACGGTAGAACTTCTGCTTGCCATGCAGAGAATGGGGGTTCGATTCCCCTCGCTTGCTCCATTTAAAATTGAAGAGGCTTCCAAAAGTTGGAGATATGGTATAGAAAACCATACACTCTGATCAAGGGAGCCTTTTTTATGAGAGAATAACACTGAAGATTTACTTTAAGCTTCATTATGATAATCAAAAAAAATGTATTTTTTACAAATTTTTATATTTGGTTTATAAAAACTTGTAATTTCATTATCTCTTTTGTATAATATAAGTGGAGGTGGATTATGATCAATAGACCATTGTATTTAAACAAACTTATTAAAACAATTGATAATGATTTGGTTAAAATTTTAGTAGGTGTACGTAGAAGTGGTAAATCAACTCTTTTAAAGATGGTAAAACAATATCTACTAAGCCATGATGTCCTTTTAGAACAAATCATAGATATTAATTTTGAATTCATAGAGAATGATTATTTGAAATCTAAAGATGTGTTTATAGCTTATGTAAGAAAGAATTTAATGACAAATAAAAAATCATACCTATTTGTTGATGAAGTACAGGAATTAGATAATTGGGCAAGAATTATTAATTCATTAAAAGCATCTGAAAACATTGATATCTATTTAACTGGTTCAAATGCTAGAATATTCATTGGAGAGCATTTAACTTATTTAGCTGGTAGATACATATCATTTAATGTATATCCTTTATCGTATGAAGAGTTTTTAGACTTTAAAAATATTGATTACATAGATTTTGCTTATTATAATGATTTTTTAGATTCTAGTTTTCCCGCGGTGGTATTAGAAACCCACAAAGACATAAAAACTATGATGAAACAGGATATGTTTGATACTATTTTTAGAAGAGATATGATTATGAGAGGAAATATATCGAATGAATCTATGTTTTTTAGAGTTGCGAGATATATTTTAGAGCATATTGGATCATCAATATCAATTAATAAAATAACGAATACATTAAACTCTCTAGGATTAAAAATATCTTACGGTACTATAGATAGTTATATGGACTTAATGACAAAATCATATTTCATCTATCAATGTCAACGGTATGATATTAAAGGAAAAGAGATTTTAAAAACTAATGGGAAATATTATGTGGTAGATTTTGGCATCAGAGATCAATTGATTCCAAATAAAAGTTCTAATACTGGTAAAATTCTTGAGAATTTTATTTATTTAGAACTTGTGAAACATGGTTATCATGTTTATGTTGGAAAAATAGGAAGAGATTTAGAAATAGATTTTGTCGCAAGCAAAGAAGACCAAGTGTTATATGTACAAGTTTCACAGTCTGTCATGGATCCTAAAACGAGAGAAAGAGAAACCAAACCTTTTTCATTATTAAAAGATATGAGCAAACGTTATTTGGTTTCATTTGATTCAGTTATGATTGAATCAGATTATTTTGTACATTTAAATGTGTTGGATTTTATAAATAAATTATAAAAGCGCATAACGCATAAGTCAATAGAGAGGACCATCAAAGGACGGTCCTCTCATTTATGATAATTAGACTAGGATACTCATATTATTTACAAGGGTCAAAATAAGGGTCAAAGGCATAATCTACTTTTAAATGCGTCTATATACAGGTCTTTGTTTCAATTTTACTTATTGCTTGCCATGCAGAGAATGGGGGTTCGATTCCCCTCGATTGCCCCATTTTTTATAGCTATATTTAGGGATAAATACATTTGTTGTATTTTCCCTTTTTTTATTGCTTTTTAGAAGAGAATAAGAGTCAATATTAGAATCAATTGATTTTTTAACTGTCAAAAAGTCAATATTTAGATTATTCTAAAGCAGAGAGCGCTTGCTAGACATGCAACGGGTCGTGGATTCAAGTCGCTCTAGGTTCGCCAAAATATTCTGGAGCGCCTCCAAAAGTTGGAGTTATGGTATATTAAAACATACACTCTGATGAAGGGGGTTTTTGTGCTTAAAAGGCACTTTTTTCCAATTAATTATCCTTTATTTATTACCGAGAAGTTGATTGATTTTAGTTGGATTGTGAGTCTATATCATTTTCTACACAATTACATTTCAGCTTACTCGATTAATTAGTGAATTTAAAAAATATTTAAATTACAATTGTGTTGAAGATATATTTATTAAATGATAAAAGATAGTTAGAAAGTAAGAAAGTAAGAAAAAGGAGTTGATTTGAGGATAATTGATTTAAGAAAAAAATCACAAGTTACTATTCCTAAAGAAATCGTAACTGAATTGAAGCTTCAAGAAGGGGATCATCTAGATATCTCAGTTAGGGATGGTGTAATAATAATTGAACCTGTAGCTGTATATTCAAAATCATACATTCAAAAATTAGAAGATACCGTTATTAGAATCAATGAAGAACCTTCTAAGTATAATGTTGGCCCGTTTAATTCTGTAGAAGACGCTATTAATTATTTAGAAGAATCAGATGAAAACAATGATGATTTAGATGATGAGAAAAAGAAATGAAATATGAAATTCTATTCGCAAGCAAGTTCAAAAAGTCTTTTTCTAAGTTAGAAGATTACGAAAAGAAAGTTTTTATAGTAAGTTATCTATATTTATTGAAAACCATAAACATCCAAGTCTTCGAACAAAAAAAATTAAGGGCAGTGAGATTTTGTTTGAGTCTAGCATAAATTTGTCTATATGTGTAATACGGACATATCAAGATGAAAACTTAATATTAATGTTAGACATAGGTCATCACGATATATTAAATAGATTATGACAATCTTAATTTCGGTATTTACATATTCTAACGGGGAAAAAAGTGTGAAATTAGTTCAAGTGTCTAGAAAATACTGGATTATTATGCAAGATTACAAGGATGAGTATTTAAAATGCCACAATAAAGTAAACGATAGCAGGGTTTTTATAATTACTCTAATCTTGATGATTAATCTTATTTTATAGTACATATTAGATCTATATAGAAATTCCGAAAACCACTTATTTAATACTCAAGGACCATGACAACATTATTGTTTATTCTAAATCTGAGTCACAAATATATAAATATGCTGTTTTAGATTCTACATAAGACCAGCCTATTAATGGGGTTCAAACTGGGTTTCTTAATTAATCTGACAACACTTATTATGAGTCTAAATTTGTGATATACTATAAAAAAGATAATGAATTAAATGAAGAGATTAATATCTCTGATGTTGATACAGTGAAAACACTGATATCTTGTTGCTAGGAGAATAAATATATGAAGAAAATAATTTTGGCTTTATTTAGCGTACTTATATTATCTGGATGTCATTTAATCAATTCAGATGATTATACTAGACGCGTTGAACTTGATGAAAATTACCCAGAAACTGTCGCAGAGGAAATTGGTATTACTAATCTTGCTATGATTGTTTATAAGTATTTTAGCAATATAGAACTTTGGTTAAATAAAAATGATATTTACTACGAGGTTCCTCATCCTCAAATGGAATTTGCTGTGGTCTTTGGATATGATACAAATGATGATATGAAAGCAATTATCATTCCAGGATATCTAGAAATGCAAGTCACTCAGCTACCTATTTCATTTTCAACATACGACGATTTCCTAGAAAAAATAAACGAGTTTAATTCAAATGAAGAACTACCAAATATTGAAAATTACGAAACTGAAGATGAGCTGTTCATAGGTATTGTAAGCACAAATCGTATTAATGATGATACTTATGATAGTTTAGATAATATACCAGAAAATTCTATTATGATTTCTGGAGGTTCGTATAGGTCACCAAATATCGGAGATTGTTATGTATACTTAATTGAAATAGGCGAAAACGAGTATGCAATTATTGCAAATAATATAACTGTAAGAGAGAATGGTTATGAAGTACTAGTACAATGGAGTCAATCTTAATAATTGATTAATGAGTTTCTTTAAATTTTACAAAGCTCAAACAAGGATTAAAATAAAGGTCAAACTAAATAATAATTTATATATACACTTTCTTTTAGGCACTTGTATTGATTAATAGATTTGCTTGTCATTTAGAAAATGGGGATTCGATTCTCTTCGCTTGCTCCATTTTTATGTGAAATAGCTTCCAAAAGTTGCAGATATGGTATATTAAACCATACTCTCTGATATAGGGAGTTTTTTTTATTTTTCGTGATATGAAAATTATTTAAATAGACTACCTTGACAGAGTAGGTACTTAGTAGTATATTAATACATAGGTAGATTAGGTAGGTGAAAATATGGAAGAAAAAATCATTAATTTAGTTGAAAGTTATTTTATAGATGATGAGAAGACTGTCAATAAGGAAGTTATTCAAGAAATTACGAGTAATATGATAGAAAGATATAATGAATTACGAGCCGATGGATATTCTAAACAAGAAGCATATGATAAGTGTCTTGAGTATTTAGGGAATCTTAAGTCGTTATCAAATTCCTATACAAAGATTGAAGAACATTCAGCAAAACCCTTGAGTATATATTTTGTATTAACCTTGTCAATCGCTAGTATTTTCCTATTTTTTGTGAATACACTTTTATCGCTATTGATTGTATTAGCGAGTATAGTCATCTATAGTATTGAATACAGAAGACAATGTGTATTATTTACAAGCCACAAAGATAATTTTACAGCATTCAAATTTTTGACAGCTGTACATAAATACCTTGTTTTAATTTGGGGATTTGTGTTTGCGTTAATTATTATGGAGACGGTTAATGTAATATTTTCAAATTTGGATAAGTTATCTTTTTCATTACTGTTTCAATCTGAACCATTTGGTATTGTCTTTCTTCTTTGTTTAATTCTATATATTATTTTATTGATTCCTTTGACTTTTTATAACAATAAAATAGTTTTCCAATATGAGAAGTTAGTCGGAGAAGAAGTTCCTAAGTTTAGATTACCTTTGTTATTTCAAAATAAAAAAGAAATCAGGAGTTATCCAAGTTATAAAAAAATATCATATGTCATATTAATTTTCTTAACATTGCTAAATATCTCAATAACATTATTTTCTAAAATACTAAGATATGGCTTAGCGGTCGACCCGGTAACAGAAGATATCATTGGTTGGCAGTTGATTGGATCGCAACCACTTTGGCAACATATACTAAACAATCATATGAATTTTGGTGCATTTGTTTTGGTTATAATCGGAATATTTATTATCTTCTTTTTGATTCTGACTATATTCATAAAACAGATTAGAACAAATAAATTATTTTTTGTCTTGAATGCTCTTTGGGTATTAGGAATGCTAATATATACATTTAATTATGAATTATATACAGGTATTAATTATGATATGACAGCTAGCATTGCATATTCTGTTAGCTTATTACTTATAATTGGTACATATTTTGTTCTTAGTAAGACATGGAAGGTGCTGTTTTATGGCTCAGAGAAATAACACCTTATTTGGCGATTTACTAAGAGGCCATACGGATACAATTCTTCTAAGTATTTTGTTGCGAGGAGATTCATATGGTTATAGAATAAATAAAACACTGGAAGATGAAAGTGATAGACGTTTTTTTCTTAACGAAGCAACTTTGTATACTACCTTTAAACGAATGCAGAAAGATGGTTATATTGAATCGTATTGGAAAAGTGAGACATCCGCCCCTCCAAGAAAATATTATTCCATTACAGAAAAAGGCAAAAAACATCTTAAAAATAACATTAAAGAATGGGAAGATGCTGCACAAATAATAAAACATTTTATTGAAAATGGATAAATCTGGATTATTTAAATTAATGACAATATTTATTTTTGTCTTCATTCTTATATGCATCTATTAAAAATAGTCTCTTATATAACATTACGTGACTTTTTAAAGGATTGCTGAATTCATTATAAATATAAATGGATCCCAAAATTTGAAGATATCTTATCCTAATCACACTCTCTAATTAAGAAAGCGTTTATATATTAAGTTTATTCTTGTTAAAAAAAGAATAAATATAAATTCTCTAATAAAATAGTATTTAAATTATTGTCTTTGATATTATCATTTAGAAATATGAAAAAGCCACATCAGCATTATCTGCCTGATGTGGCTTTTAAATTATAATGTTATTTTAATACATCAATCAATGTTCTTGCAAAAACAGGTAAATCCTTAGGCGATCTTGAAGTTATAAAGTTATTATCTATAACAACATCTTCATTGATGTATTTAGCGCCTGCGTTTTCAATATCTTTCTGTAAAGTATGGAATCCTGTAAGTTTTCTACCTTTTAAATTACAACTTGTAATCATTAACCATGGGCCATGACAAATAGCTGCGATAGGTTTTTTAACTTCATTCATTGATTTGATAAAGTGTACAGTTGCTTGGTTTCTTCTCATATAATCAGGAGAAAAACCACCAGGAATGATGACAGCATCATAGTCTTCTTCAAAGATATCTAGAGTTGCGACATCACTTTTTAATGGAACTCCATTTTTACTGGTGTATATAGTTTTTGCTAAAGTTCCTACCAGATCAACTTGAAATCCTTCTTCTTGCATTCTGTAATATGGATATAAAACTTCTTTTTCTTCGTATTGATTTTCAATGAGTAATGCAATTTTTTTCATTATAATTTCCTCCTTTTAAAAAATTTTATTCTTTTTGTACACTTATATTATAATGCATAATATGCATCTTTGCAAAAATAACAGAAGATAAAGCCAAAATATTAATAATTTATATTATTGCATTTTCATATATAACTATAAATACAGTTTTCTTAAAAACAAAGTATTTTAAAGTTTTTTATAATGTTATATTGAATTCAATTACACTTGCTTATTGAATTTTATATATGAAAAACCTATTAAGTTAGAATTTTTTCTATTATACTATTGAAATCATAGATATATATGATTATACTGTTAACATACAAAAAAGGAGAAATTGTGAAAAAGAAAGCATTTATAGTAATTTTAGTTATTATGACTTTTTTAATGGGAAGTTGTGTTTATGGAAAAGAATATGTTATGTCGTTTAATTCTATGGGGGGATCTGAATTAAATGATATATCTTTTGAACATGAAGAGAAATTAACAAATTTACCAGTTCCTGATAAAGATGGTTATATACTCGAAAGATGGTATTTAGATGAAAATTTAGAAGAACCACTCAATTTTAATAAAATGCCAGATGAGAACTTAACTCTTTATGCAAATTGGATAAATTATACTGGAATAGATTACGCAATATTGAATAATGAAGTAATTATTACAAATTATTATGGTTATAAAAAAGATATTCAGATTCCTATGTGGATAGAAAATTACCCAGTAACTACCATAGGGGTTGGAGCATTTTATTTTAATGATTTAACGAGCGTAACCATTCCAGATAGTATAAAAACCATAGGAGAATTTTCGTTTGCGGGCAATAGTTTGACAAGTTTTACTATTCCAGATGGTGTGATAGTTATAGATGAAGCTGCATTTTATAGTAACAATTTAACCAATATTTCTATACAAGAAAGTGTGACAACTATTGGGCATTCTGCATTTTTTAATAACCAGCTAAATAGTATCATTATTCCAGAAGCGGTAATAACTATAAATGAAGCTGCTTTTGCAGAGAACGACTTAACAAATATTACAATCATTGGTGATGAGATGAGATTTAATGATAAATGGGATTTTATTGGTTTTCCAGAAGAATTAAAACCTGTGTAATTATTTATTAAACTATAAGTTAAGATATCAATAGAAAAAACAAATGAGCGTGAACTTTACTCTCATTTTTTTATTAATAATTTTAAAAAAAAGAATAAATATAAACTTTTGGTATATTTTTTTAAATAGCCTTAATTATATCTCCAGAATTTATATTTATGGATTTAACTGTTCAGGGGCTATACTTTAAACCCTAAAGTTACTAATTGAGATAGAGTCCATCGGATTTGCTTTTATGGTGCTAAGATTTGTTTTAACACTTATCCTGCTTATAATTATGAGAGATGTCATACAATTAATACTTGGAAAAGTCTCTGATAAAGATTTGGCTGTTAAAAATAAAAGCACATAAATAATATTGTATATATTAGTAAAATAAATTAAATTAACGCTTCAATTTCATAATTTTTTATATATGTTATAATGAAAAATATGAAAGGAAAGTTATGCATAAAAAAAGAGTTTTAATAAAAAAATCAACACCAATATGGGAGAAAGAATTTAAAAAAATTAAGAGGGATTTAGAAGTTGTCTTAAATGATATCGCAACAGGAATTGAACATGTTGGGTCAACATCAATACCAGATTTATTAGCAAAACCTATTATTGATATAATAGTTATTATTCCTGATTATTCATTTTTTCAAATTGCTAAAGAAAGAATGGGATCTATTGGCTATATTTATGAAGGTGACTTAGGTATTAGTCAAAGAGAGGCGTTTTATTATTCAGGGGACGATGGTTTTATGCGACGCCATGTATACATTTGTCCTAATAATTCTAAAGAGTTAAAAAGACATATTGGGTTTAGAGAATATTTAAAAGAACATAGAGATTTAAGAGAAGAATATTCGAAAATAAAAAAAGATAGATTAATTTCGGAACCTAATAATATAAATAAATATATCAAGCACAAGAAGAGATTTGTTAAAAAAATTTATAGCAGATTAAAGTTGAATTAAAGTTAATAATATTGAAAATAAAATGATCATAAGCTATAATTATATTGAGGTGATAAAATGGAGTATATTGTTAAAGATTATGAAACAAGATATTTTGCTGGTATTGAACTAATCGGTGGTTTTAAAATTGATTCACCTGATAAAAAGAAAATTCCTGGCTTATGGGAAGAATTAGAAAATGTATATTTAGATGAAATAAATAATAAAAGAGATCCAATTCGTTATATTGGTTTAGAAATTTATCGAGTTGATTTTAGAGAAACGAGAACAGTTGATTATTATGCTTTGGTTGAAACAGATGGTTTAGTTGAAGTTGAAGAAAATTTAGTTACAAAAAAATTACCTAAAGGAAAATATATTCATTTTCCAATAAAAAAAGCAGATATTACTAATGAAATTAAACGTGTATATCGCTATGTTGAAAATGAGAATTTAAATGTACATTTAGGTTTTCATGTTGAAGATTATCTAGTAGATGAAACAAGTCATTATAACAATGATATGTTATATCTTTGTTTTAAATTAGAAGAATAAGGAAAAGGCTTTCAGCTTTTTCTTTTTTTTTGAAATAGACCTTTAATATCGAAAGAATATTGTGTTATAATAACTTTGTGATTGATATAATTTTATAAGGAGAATTTGATGAAACCATTAGATAAAAATATTAAAGAATTAGAAATGATGGCTGTTTTAAAAAACAAGCCTAAAAAGGGTTTTACTTATAAAAAGGTAAAACTTTCAACTAATCTAAAACCAAGTGAGGTTTTAATTAAAATTAACAGTGTTTCTTTTTGTGGTACAGATTCTCATATTTATCGCTATGATCATTGGGCTGAAACTCATCTGAATTTGCCTTTAATAGTAGGGCATGAATTTACTGGCGAAATTATTAAATTAGCTAATAATGTAAAAAATTTGAAAATCGGTGATATTGTTAGTGCTGAAACACATATTATTTGTAATGAATGTGAATTTTGTTTAAGAGGAGAAGGCCATATTTGTGAAAATACTGAGATTATTGGTGTTGATCGAGATGGTTGTTTTGCTAGTTACATTAAAATACCTGCTGCAAATTGTATAGTTAATAACGAAGTTAAAGATAAACGATATTTATCTGTACAAGAACCATTAGGTAATGCAGTTCATACCGTTACACATTTTCCTGTAAAAGCAAAAACAGTGGTAATATTAGGTTGTGGACCGATAGGGTTGATGGGAATTGATGTTGCTAGAGCTTATGGAGCAAAAAAGGTAATTGCTATTGAAGTAAATCAATATAGAAGAGATATAGCAAAATCATTAAATGCTGATTATATAATTAATCCTCTTGAAGAAGATGTGTATGAAAAAGTAATGGATTATACAGATGGTAAAGGAGCAGATGTAGTATGTGAATTTTCTGGTAATATTAGCGCAATTGAAACTGCTTTTAAATATATAAAAAAAGGCGGAGCGATTTCAATGCTAGGCTTACCAAATGATACTGTAGAAATTGATGTAGCGAATGATATAGTGTTTAAAGGAATAAATATATATGGTGTGGTTGGAAGAAGAATTTATCAAACATGGGACAAGGTGAAATATTTAATTTCAAATGATTTATTGCATTTGGATAAAATTGTAACACACCAATTTCCATTAAATAAAATAATAGAAGCCGCAGAAGTTATGGAAAGTAAAAATTGCGGTAAAATAATTTTAATTCCAGGAGATGAGATAGATGAGTAATAATTTGGAGTATTTAGAAAAACAGGTTGAAGAGTTAAAAAAAGATGGTGTTTATCGTGAATTACCGATAAGTGAAGGCCCTTGTGATAATCGTGTTACTTTAGATGGGAAGGAAGTAGTTAATTTATCTTCAAATAACTACTTAGGTTTAGCGACAAACAAAGAAGTTATGGAAGCGTCAATTCAAGCCATAAATGATTATGGTGCAGGCACAGGTAGTGTAAGAACAATAGTTGGTAATCAATTGCCTTTAGAACAATTAGAAATATTATTAGCTAAGTTTAAACGCGAAGAAGCGGTAACTGTATTTCAGTCCGGTTTAAATTGTAATATTGGGACTATACAAGCAATTGTTAATAAGGGTGATTTAATTGTATCTGATGAATTAAATCACGCATCGATTATTGATGGAGTGAAATTAGCAAGAGCGGATAAAGCAATTTATAAACATTCAGATATGAATGATTTAGAAAAAATACTAGAAGAAAGACGTGATGATTATAATAATGTTTTGATAATTACTGATGGCGTATTTTCAATGGATGGTGATTTAGCAAAACTTCCAGCAATTGTTAAATTAGCTAAAAAATATGATTGTCTAACTTATGTGGATGATGCTCATGGTAGTGGAGTATTAGGTGAAAATGGTAGAGGTAGTGTTGATCATTTTGGTTTGCATGGGCAAGTTGATTTTATTATTGGAACCCTTTCAAAAGCTATCGGAGTTATTGGGGGATATGTTGCTAGTAAAAAAGTAGTAAAGGAATGGTTATTGCACCGTGGAAGACCAATTCTTTTTTCTACAGCATTACCACCAGCTGCAATTGGAGCTACAATTAAATCTGTAGAATTGCTAATGAATTCAACGGAATATACTGACAAGCTTTGGGATAATGCAAATTATTTTAAAGCTAAGCTAAATGAATTAGGCTTTGATATTGGAAAGAGTGAAACACCAATTACTCCTGTTATGGTTGGAAAAGACGCCTTAACAATGGAATTTTCAAAAAAATTATTGGCTGAAGGAGTATTTGTTTCGGGAATCGTTTTTCCAACTGTTCCGAAAAACAAAGGTCGATTAAGATGTATGATTTCAGCTGCACATACTAAGAAAGACTTAGATTTTGCTGTTGAGAAGATTAAAAAAGTTGGAAAAGAATTAAAAATTATCTAATATGAAGGCTAATCATATATATTTAATTGTTTTTATAGCTATTACTTTAATGTATTTTGTATTGGTAATTTTAAATTTGCCTAGTGAACTAGTTGTTCAATTTAGTTTGTCAAGTTCAAATGAATCGACTTTATCGAGAACCTTTGTAATCATAATTTTTGGCTTACTGAGTTTTTTTGTGGGTTATCAGTTATACGACGAAAAGAATTACAAGGATTATATTCGTTGGTATATTATCGCGGGTGTAATAGTCACTGTGGAAATTTTAATATATGTAATGAATATTTAACATTAAGGGTGTGAAATACACCCTTTTTTCTTTAAAAATATTAAAAGTATGTTATTATATTATAGAAGGAGTTTTGATATGGAAAAATTAAAAGGTAATCTATTATATGGGCAATCAGGAGGTCCAACCTCAGTCATTAACGCAAGTGCATATGGGGTAATTGAAAGAGCTAAAAAAAGCGACCAAATTAATGATATTTATATCATGAAACACGGGATTCAGGGAGCTCTAAATGAAGATTTTTATGATGCGAAAAAACAATCTAAATCTAATATTGAGTTATTAAAACATACACCTGGCTCTGCTTTTGGATCAATTAGATATAAATTATCTGATTATGAAGATGATGATTCTGATTATAAGCGATTATTAGAAGTTTTTAAAAAATATAATATTCGTTACTTCTTATATAACGGTGGGAATGATTCTATGGATACTTGTGCTAAAATTGCAAACTATATGGAATCTTTGGATTATGATATTCGTGTAATTGGTATCCCTAAAACAATAGACAATGATTTACCTTACACTGACCATACTCCAGGTTATGGTAGTGCTGCTAAATATATTGCGAATACTGTAGCTGAAATCGCTTATGACACAATGGCTTATCCTATTGGTAAGGTAACAATTGTTGAAATAATGGGTCGACATGCAGGTTGGTTAACTGCAGCTTCAGCTTTAGCCAATGTTAATGGCTTTGGACCAGATTTAATTTATTTACCTGAGAAGCCTTTTTCACTAACAAAGTTTAAAGAGGAAGTTAAAACTATTTATAGTAAGAATAAAAAATGTTTGATTGCTGTTTCTGAAGGTATTGTTAATGAATTGGGAGAATTTATTTTTTCTAGTTCAAATACTATGGATGATTTTGGCCATTCTCAATTGGGTGGAGTTGCAGCTAAATTGGCTGAATTAATTACTAGAGAATTAAAAATTGCCACACGTTCAGTTGAATTGAGTTCATCTCAAAGAGCAGCCTCTCATTTTCAAAGTTTAACTGACGTTAATGAGGCAATCAAAGTGGGAGAAAAAGCTGTTGAACTAGCGTTAAATAATCAAAATAATCTTATGGTTATAATTAAAAGAGAATCAAATAATCCTTATTCTGTTAATTATGAAGGTTATAGCTTATCTGCAATAGCTAATCAGGAAAAGAAAATGCCTGATAGGATGATTAATAAAGATTGTAATGGAGTAACTGATGAATTTATTAAATATGCTCAACCTTTGATAAACGGACAAAATAAACCAAAATTTAAAAAAGGAATTCAATTATTTGCTAAAATGAAATAGTTTTAGCAATTTGCGGCTGTGGCGGAATGGTAGACGCGCTATCTTGAGGGGGTAGTATCTAATGGATGTGTGAGTTCAAATCTCATCAGCCGCACCATATAAGAAGCATAGGTTTGATACAATTCGTATCGAGCCTTTTTTTGCTCTATATAGGGCCGTTTCTCCATATGCTCTAATTAACCATGCCTAAAAAGCGCATCAATTTCGCTTGATTTTAGATTTTGTATAGAATTTTTACACGATTACATTTTGAAATACAAGATTTAAAACGGATTTACAGATTACTTATACGAATTATTTTAAACACTTATAATATCCAATTGATTAGGATTGTAAATAATGTAGGCATAATTTCAATTTAATTTAAGATGGTTTTAAAAACATTTTTTATGAAGGGAATTTTTAAAGTACTGAATATAATTATCACTTTTGTTAATATCTAACAAATGATATAATCTTATGTGTAAGGATTTATTTTAAGCTTATCTAAATAAATTATCCAAGTTTTTAATCAGGAGGTATAACATGAGAATATTAAATATTGAAGCATATAGACGAATGCAAATGGTTGGTAGCTCATTGCCAGTTGATCAGATTGAGAAATTAAAGGAAATTGATGAATATGCATATAACATGTTTCTGGAAAAGTTTGGTTCTATAGAGAAGTATATCAAAGAAAAAAATAAATTAGATTCAATTATGAAAAAATATTATACTCATCAAAAAGAAATGCAATTAATACTACCCAAATCACTTATTGAATTATATAATCTTCACGACTGTAAATTAATATCTGCTGATATCAATAATAACTCTGTAAAAGTTTCGATAGATTCAAAGGGTCAGTATTCTAATATTAATTACATTGATTTTTATAATGTCTCAACCACTAATCTAAATGAATTAAATACTGAATGGTGGATTCTTTATGTCGAGTTATACAAGGAAGACAATCTATACAATTTTGAATTCCTAGCTCAAGATATTAATGGCGATATAAAAGAGTTTAGTGCAATTAGTGAAAACATTATTACCTCTTAAAAAGTGATTTAAAATATACTCGTTAAAAATCACCTCTAGGTTTATAAACAAAAAAGTTATAAAATGTATTTTTTGAATGAGAAAACTTTTACTTATACACTTTATGTATTTGAGGAATGAGAAAAATAATTGCAAAGAGTATTTTCTTAATCCAACACATAATATTCTTGAATAACTAGCGAGGAGGGCCTTATGATTATTGAAGGGAAAGATAAGAATCACATAACTTTTATTACATCATTTATAATGATACCATTAAGTCTGTCTACTATTGGTGTAGAAATATATGGGCTCTTTATTCTAAAACAACCAATTTTATCAATTTTTATTGCTCTTTTTGGGATTTTGTTTTTTATATATTCACTTTATTATGGCAAAGAAAATAAGTATACTGCAATTCTTGAAGAAAACAGATTAGTATATAAAAGCTATCCGTTATTTAGATTAAAAAAACTTGATTATAAGGATATAAAAAACATTATCATTACATCAAGTGAGACAGTTCTCTATGGCAACTTTTCATGTTTGTTGATTGAAAGAAAAGGATTCAAGAAAGCGCTGTTTTTTTCAAGTTTCAGTATTACAAAGAAAGATAGTTTTAATAATTTCGTAGAAGAATTATGTAGTATAACCAAGTTGAATCCAATCAAGAAGACACATAGTGAAATACAAAAAGCTATATTACTAATATTTAAATAACTGAAAGCGTATTAAATTATAATATGGTATAACAGCAATAAAAACGAGATAATTGATAATAGAGGTATATATGGGAATTACAAAACAAGATATTAGGGAATCATTTTATATCGTTGATGGATTTTATCACACTAATATATTTGAATTCTCTGATTATGAAACTGATGGAGGACTTATACACGAGACACTTCTCGAGATGATTGCCGAAGATGAAGTCCTTTTTGTTTTTGGTGATGAAACAAATGATAAATCAACTGCATTCATTTTGTATCGAAAAAATAACAGATTATTGATGGAATATATTTTCAAAGAAAATGATAGATTCTTTTTGTTGCTAGATGGTTGTGCTTGGGTTTATCCTGAATATAAAATATTTCAATTTCATGAAAAAGCCGAACTATCAGTAAAACTAGAAGAATATATTCAATATAATTCATTAAGTTTATCTATTCAAGGCATGAACAAAGACATCAGAAAAAGTCTTAATCAAAGCAATAAAGATTCTTTGTTGCTAGATGAAAAGCAAGTTAAACGAGTTAAGCTATTAGCCTATTTTTGGAGATATGGTTTTATACCATTCATTCTATTATTTATGGTAGGGGGAGCTTTCTTATTTAATAATGAGTATGGTATGCTAATTGGAATGTCAACATTCATGTTAATAATGGCTATTTATCTTCTTATGGGAGCGATATTTCGCTTCAGACATATTTATTGTATGTATCAAAACGCAAATCATCAAGAAATGACACCAAATAAAATCTACTGGAATTCAATGAAGAATTCAGATATTTATGGAGTGCCAATTATATTTATTGTAATAGGTATAGCAGGATTAACTGTAGGTATATTAGGAATTTGTGGAATCATTAGTTGATTTGGTTTTTATATTTGTCCGCTTAATATGATTATGCTTTATAATATGGGCGTTACAATAATCAAAATTTTGATTGGTATAGTTATTAAAAACTGTTTGTAGTAATATACGTAAATAAAAACAAAAGAAAGTGCACACGAATTATTAGACATAAGGTTCGATACCGAACACTATATAGATAGTTGAATAACCAATTTTGACACAAAGAATTTACCACTTGATAAATGGCTAAAAATAAAAAGGCTAAACTAAGCCATGATTTAGGGGTGCGTAAATATAGGCTAAGGGTGCGTAGATTTTGACAAGGGTGCGTAAAATCTGACTTGGGGTGCGTAAATGTATCAAAATAGGTTATGCAACCCATAGTGAAAGCATAGGTTTGATACAATCGTATCAAGCTTTTTTATAAAAATTTAAAATATAACATTCAGGTAATTCTGATTGATTGCTATAAATAAAAATGATAAAATATAGAGGTGCAATATGAATCTTAGTTTAATTAAATTGACTAAAGAATATGAAAAACAATTAGGTGAGATGATTGATGAATGGAAAAAGGATCAAGAAATTAATCACACAAATCATTCACCTTGGGCAATTTTTAAAAATGATTATCATGATTTTGGTTATTATCTGAATCACTTGGAATTAAAAGAACCAAAAGATGGAAAGGTTCCTGATTCGGTATTCTTTTTGTTGGATGAGGATAAAAACAATCTTTTGGGTGCAGTTAATATCAGACATTATTTAAATGAATATCTTTTTAAAGAAGGTGGACATATAGGTAATGGAATAAGACCAAGTGAAAGAAGAAAAGGGTATGCAACTGAAATAATCCGATTAGCACTTATCGAATGCAGGAAATTAGAAATAAATAAAGTATTGATAACATGTGATAAAAGTAATATTGGTTCAGTTAAATCAATTATAAAAAATGGTGGGATTCTAGAAAATGAGTTTGTTAATTCTGATGGCGATATTGAACAAAGATATTGGATTAATTTAGAGTAGAAGAATGCAAAGTTAAGAATATGAAAGTGTAATTAAAAAATTACTGGTTAACCAGTAATTTTAATTTGCATTAAGGTGATAAAATGTCAAAGTTTATTGGGAATCGCAAATTTTATAGGCGTTTGTTATTATTATCAATGCCAATAATTATCCAACAATTAATAACATCTTCAGTTCAACTGGTAGATAATTTAATGGTTGGATCTTTAGGCGAACTTGCGATTGGATCAGTATCAGTCGTTAACCAATTATATTTTGTTGTTATTATTGTTACCTTTGGTGCAATGGGAGCAGCGGGTATTTATACTGCCCAGTTTTTTGGTTCTAATCAAAAAGATAAATTAAAACAAACATTCCGCTTTAAATTATTAATAGGATTTGGTATTGCTGCTTTCGCAATCTTTTTATTCACTGTTTTCGGAGAAACATTTATTTCGATGTTTACTGATAATCCAGTAACTATTCAAGGTGGACTTGATTATTTAAATATTGCTAAATGGGTTATGATTCCCCTTGTTTTAACAACCGCTATATCAACTAGTTTTAGAGAAATCGGAATAACTAAACCACTTTTAAGAATTTCTATTGTTGCGATATTATTTAATGTTGTTTTAAATTATCTATTAATCTTTGGTAATTTTGGTTTCCCAGAATTAGGTATTAAAGGCGCAGCTTACGGAACTTTAATTTCTCGTGTGATTGAATTTTGCTTGTTATTAATATTACTTATTAATCGTGGAAAGATATTTAATACTAAGATTTTTGATATATTTAAAATTGATGGTATTTTATTGAAAGTAATTATTATTACAGCTATACCTTTAGTAATCAATGAGTTTTTGTTTTCTTTTGGGCAAACAATGTTTTTAGAAAGTTATGCAACAAGAGGAGATAATGCATTAGCTGCGATTAATATAACTAATGCTATTTCTCAGTTGGTTTTTATTACTTTTGGTGGTATAGGCACAGCTGTTGCTGTTTTAGTAGGTAATACTTTAGGCGAGAACAAATTAAAAGAAGCTAAAGCTAATTCTCTTAAAATTATAGCTTTTGCAGTTTTCTTTGCTTTAATTTTAGGGACTATTTTGTTTATATTAAGTTTCTTTGTTTTAAATCTCTATGATATTACCGAAGAAACCGAAGCTATAGCGAAGTTTAACATCCGTGTAAATGCTTTAATTATTCCAATTATTTCATTATACATCGCTTTATATTTTACCCTTCGTTCAGGAGGAGATACTCGCTCAACAATGATTATTGATTCTGGATATATTTGGGTTGTTCAAGTTCCGGTAGTGTTTTTGCTTGCTCGTCTAACTGATTTAGGGGTAATTTATTTATATTTAATCGTACAGTTATTAGAAATACCAAAAGTGTTTTTAGCTTACTCTCGGTATAAAAAAGATCATTGGGTAAAAAATTTAGCAAATGAAAATGATAAAAACGCTTTAAAATTAATAGAATCTCAAGTAGATAATATCAAATAACCATCTTGACATTCAGTTTAGAATTATCTATAATAATATTAATAAGACTAAGAAGAGGATAATGAATAGTTTGCTTTATAGAGAGTTAGTGGTTGGTGAGAACTAATAGGTTAAATTATTCTATCTACCTTGGAGTTAAGATTAACCATCTTCGTATACCTGCGTTAAGGGTACAAGTGCTAGGAAACTAGAACTAAGGTGGTATCGCGGTCAATTCGTCCTTTACAGAAGTAAAGGACTTCTTTTTTTAAAAGGAGGGAATAAAATGATAAATCAAGACATAATAATTAATAACCCTGAAATGGTTAAGAAGGCTTTAGAAAAAAAAGGTGTTGAAGTTAACTTTGACGGCTTTCTTGATTTGCGTGAACAACGAGTAAAATTAATTCAAGAAATAGAAGATATACGCGCCAAGAGAAATAAACTTTCTAAACAAGTTGGCGAATTTAAACGAAAAAAGAAAGATACAACTGTTTTGTTTAAAGAAATAGAAGAGTTAAAAGGCGCAATTACTAATCAAGAAGAAAGTTTACAAGATACTGAGAAGATTATTAATGATTTTTTATTGAAGCTTCCTAATCTTCCTGATGAAGACTTGTTAGGTGGTGGAAAAGAAAATAATCAAGTTATCTATACTCATTTAGATAAACCTAAGTTTGATTTTAAAACAAAGGATCACATGGAATTAGCTACTGAATTAGGGTTAATAGACTATGAAAGAGCAGCTAAAATGAGTGGGAAAGGTACTTGGATTTATTCTGGTATTGGCGCTAAATTAGAATGGGCATTATTAAATTTCTTTATTGATGAACACCATAAAGATAACTATCAATTTATGATGTTACCTCATATTTTGGATTACGAAAGTGGAATTACTGCTGGTCAGTTTCCAAAGTTTGAAGATGATGTTTTTTGGTTAGATGGCGATGAAAGGCAAAAGTTTTTATTGCCTACTGCAGAAACTGCATTAGTTAATTTACATCGAAATGAAATTCTCGATGAAAATGAATTACCAAAAAAATACTTTGCTTACTCTCCGTGTTATAGAAAAGAAGCGGGTAGTTATCGCTCTCAAGAACGCGGAATGATAAGGGGATATCAATTTAATAAAGTGGAAATGTTTCAGTTTATTAAACCGGAAAATTCTGAAGAGGCTTTTAATGAACTATTAGAAAAGGCTAAAGGTCTAATGAGCAAATTAGGTCTTCACTACCGAGTTGCTAAATTAGCTGCTGGAGATATATCTTTTGCGATGAGTAGAACTTTTGATTTAGAAGTATATTTACCAAGTATTGATATTTATAAAGAAGTTTCTTCTGTTTCTAACTCTAGAGATTTTCAAGCAAGAAGAGGATTGATTCGCTTTAGAAACAAAGAGGGGAAACCAGAGTATTGTCACACATTGAACGGCTCTGGATTAGCTACATCTAGACTTGTTCCGTCTATTTTAGAACAAAATCAAAACAAAGACGGATCTGTTAAAATTCCTGATGTTTTGGTTCCGTATATGAAAGGATTAAAAGTAATAAACCCAAGGTGAAGAAATGGACATTGATCGCGTAAAAGTCAATATACATTTGGATAATTTACTTTATAATTATCGTTTATTACAAAGGATTAACAGCGATAAAGAAGTAATGGCTGTGGTTAAAGCTGATGCTTATGGGCATGGGGCTATTAAGTGCGCAAATTATTTAGCGGAAAATGGATGCAAGTATTTTGCGGTAACAGAGTTAAAAGAAGCAGTTGAATTAAGAAAATCTGGCATTGATTCAGAGATATTGATTTTTAGTAAAACTGCAAAAGAAAACTTATATTTGATTAATAACTATGATTTAATACAAACTGTAGACTCATTAGAATATGCAAAAGAAATTAATAATAAAAATTATCCAATAAAAACCCATATTATTCTAGATACAGGAATGAGTAGATTTGGGGTTTATTGTCATAGACAAGCTGATATTGAAAAAACAAAGTCGGAAGTTATAGCAATATTAAAGCTCAAATATTTACATAACCAAGGTATTTATACGCATTTTCCATCAGCCGACACTGATGATGAAGATTACACAGAAAAACAATACAATGTTTTTGTTGATTCTATAAAAAGTATCGAAGATGCAGGATATAATCTAGGTGTTAAACATTGTTCTAATAGTGCAGGTATTATCAAATATGGGGATAAAAACCTATCGATGGTTAGAACGGGAATCGCTCTATACGGCTATCCGCCAGTAAAGACTTCTGAGATCTTTAAACCGGTTATGGAAGTTCTTGCAAAGGTTATTTCAATAAGAAGTATATTGCCAGGGGATGGAGTAAGTTATGGTAGAACTTATATTGCAAAAAACGAAGAGAAAATTGCTACAGTAGCAATTGGTTATGCAGATGGTTATAGTAGACATTTTGGTAAAGGAGATTACTTCTGTTATCAAGAATATCGTTTACCGGTTTTAGGTAGAGTTTGTATGGGAGCGACTATGATTAAAGCTGAGGGAATAAATTTGACTGTAGGAGATTTCGTTGAGGTTTTTGGTAATAAAAAATCTTTAGATGAATTAGCTTCTAGAGTTAAAACAATTCCATATGAGTTGTTAACGAATATGGCAAAAAAACGAGCAAATTTTATATATATTAGATAAGTAATACTCATATCAAATTGATGTGAGTTTTTTTTATAGTTTGCAGAAAAGTGGTTTAATATAATTGTGAAAAAAGATTATTTATAAATCAAAAGTCTAACTTTTTCAAGTTAGACTTAATTTATATTATTTGTTTATTATTTGTTATTAATCATATCTACAAAATATTGATGAATAGTTAAATCATCGGTTAATTCAGGATGAAAAGCTGTGACAAGTTGATTTTCTTGTCTTGCGGCAACAATTTTCTCATCAACTCTCGCTAACACTTCAACACCTTTTTCAACTTTAACGATATATGGAGCACGGATAAATACAAAGGGAATATCTTTTGAGTTATTGAATTTTCCAACAGCTTTAAATGAACCAAGTTGTCTACCATAAGCATTTTTTTTAGCTTCAATGTCCATTGTTTGTAAATAGTCACTTTTATAATTATCGACAGTTTTAGCTAACAATAATAGACCGGCACAAGTACCAAATGTAGGTAATCCAGATTCGATTATGGTTTTTAGTTTGTCTACCATATTTAAATCTTTTAAGATGCGATACATTGTAGTGCTTTCTCCTCCAGGAAGGATAATACCATCCATAGGTTGATCTAGTTGGTTTGCTTTTCTTATTTGAAATGAATCAACTCCGAGTTGTTTTAGCATTTTTTGGTGTTCAATGAAAGCACCCTGTAATGCAAGTACGCCAATTGTCATCTATTCGCCTCTTTGACTCATTAATAAGTTTATTTCTTCTTCGTTAGTACCAACCATTGCTTCACCTAAGTCTTCAGATATTTCGGCTAAAATTTTCGGATCGTCAAAGTTTGTAACTGCTTTAACAATTGCGTTTGCTCTTTTTGCAGGATTACCTGATTTAAAAATTCCCGATCCAACAAAAACACCTTCAGCACCGAGTTGCATCATTAAAGCTGCATCAGCAGGAGTAGCTACACCACCAGCAGCAAAGTTTACAACTGGAAGTTTTCCGTTTTCTTTAACATATTTTAATAATTCATAAGGCACTTGTAAGTTTTTAGCTTCATTAAATAGTTCATCTTCTGAAAGTGAAGTCATACGTCTCATTTCAGCTTGAATTTGACGCATGTGAATAACCGCTTGAATAACATCACCTGTACCAGGTTCACCTTTTGTTCTTATCATCGCTGCGCCTTCTTCAATTCTTCTTAAAGCCTCACCAAGATTTTTTGCGCCACATACAAATGGTGCTTTAAATTTTGTTTTATCAATATGATAGATATTATCTGCTGGAGATAATACTTCTGATTCATCAATGTAATCAATTTCTAATGCTTCAAGTATTTGAGCTTCTACAAAATGACCAATTCTTACTTTTGCCATAACGGGAATTGTAACTGCTTTTTGGATTTCTTTAACAAGCTTAGGGTCACTCATTCTTGACACCCCACCTGCAGCTCTTATATCGGCGGGAATTCTTTCTAAAGCCATAACTGCACAAGCACCAGCTTCTTCAGCAATTTTAGCTTGTTCAGCGTTTGTGACATCCATAATCACGCCACCTTTTAGCATTTGTGCTAATTCTTTGTTTAATTCATAACGTTTATTCATTTTATTTCCTCCTTGTTATTGACTTATTTGTTCAATTCACTTATATTATAACTGAAACTGGTATTGATTAAATACTCAGTTTAGATATATTTTATAAGGTCAGTTGGTGAATATATGATAACATTTTATTTTGATAAATCAAAGGATATACCTCTTTATGAACAACTTTATACTTATTTAAAAAAATCCATTGAAAAAAACGAACTACATCCGCAAGAAAAGTTGCCTTCAAAAAGAAAATTAGCTCAACATTTAAAAATTAGTCAGACTACAGTAGAAACTGCATATATGCAACTTCTAGCAGAAGGGTATATTAAGTCAGTACCTAGAGTAGGCTATTTTGTTTTGGATAATTTGAATTTTCCTAAAAAAAGAAAAAATAAAATAAAACAAAAAATTATTGCTAAATCAAAAAACAAGTTTAAGTTTGACTTTAAAACAAATATGGTTGATGCAAAAAATTTTCCTTACCAAAAATTTGCTAAAATTAAGCGAGAAATTATTTTGGATAAACTAGAAAGAAATATTAATGAAATCGATTTTTTTGGCTTGTTTTCTTTAAGAGAAAAAATCGCTGACATTTTATTTGCTTATCGAGGAATTGAAGCAATCCCTGAACAAATAGTTGTTGGAAGTGGTTCAGAACATTTAATATCATTGTTAGTTATTTTGCTTGGCAGAGATAATTCCTTTTTAACAGAAGATCCTGCTTATATTAAAAATTACTTATTATACAAAGAATATGGCGCTAAAGTTAGTGCTTGTGGATTAGATGAGAAAGGGATTAGTATGGATGGTTTAAAGAAATCACAAGCAAATATTGTTCATATTACGCCATCGCATCAATTTCCTTCGGGTATTATTACGCCAGTATCGAGGAGAATAGAATTATTGAATTGGGCTAATGAAGAAAATAATCGTTTTATTATTGAAGATGATTATGATAGTGAGTTTAGATTTTCTGGAAATCCTATTCCTGCATTAAAAGTCTTGGATGAATATGATAAAGTAATTTATATGAATTCATTTTCAAAGTCTTTATCGCCTAGTTTCAGGGTTAGTTTTATGGTTTTGCCAAGAAAATTAGTGAAAAGATATCGTGAATCATTTTCATATTTTTCTTGCTCTGTTCCAATAACAACTCAATTATCTTTAGAGCGTTTTATCGCTAATAATGAGTTTGAAAAACATTTAAACCGTATGAAAAATATCTATAAAACAAAACGCGATGTTTTAATTGAAGAGTTAGAGAAAGCGTTTGGTTCTAATATTGAAATATTAGGTTATGATGCAGGGTTACATTTTTTAGTAAGATTTAAAACTGATTTCAGTGAAAATCTTTTAATAGAATTAGCAAAAATAAAATTAGTAAGAGTTTACGGATTAAACGAATTTTTTATTAATAAAAATCGTTATAAAGATGAACCAGTTTTAGTATTTGGTTATTCACATTTAGAGTTAGATGAATTAAAGGAAGCTGTCAAGTTACTGAAATTTGCTTGGAGCGAAATTAATCGATAAAAAAATAAAAAAGTGATGGTCTGTGTAAGCGCTTTATGATAAAATTATAAGATGTAGAGGTGGTGAACTGATGAGAATTAAGGAACATCCAATATTAAATTTTGACCATACTGTAAAAATACAATTTTCTTACAATGGTAAAGCTATGGTTGGATATAAAGGTGATACAATAGCGGCAGCTCTTTTTGATAATGGCGTGCGACATTTTTCTGATAGTGTTGTTCACAAACGCCCTAGAGGGTTATATTGTGCAATTGGTAATTGTGGTTCATGTTATATGAATGTTAATGGAGAGGAAAATGTCAAAACCTGTTTAACATTATTAGAAGAAGGCATGAAAGTTTCGTCTGCTATCAGCGAGGTTAATGATGATTAAACGTGATCTAGTTATTGTTGGTGGTGGTCCAGCGGGGTTATGTGCCGCAAAAGTTGCGTTGGATGCTGGGATGAGTGTTACTTTAGTAGAAAGATTTAATCGATTGGGTGGTCAATTGATAAAACAAACTCATAAGTTTTTTGGTTCTGAATCCCAATATGCTAAAACAAGAGGTTATGATATTGCAGAAATTTTAATTAAAGAACTAGATGGGTATGGTGATTTAGAAGTATTATTAGAAGCGACTTGTGTAGGGTTATATCCTGATAAAGTTTTAACGATTTATCAAGATAATCACTATTTCAAATATCAAGGAAAATCTGTTATTATTGCTACAGGAGCTTCAGAGAAAGTTTTGGCTTTTGAAAACAATGATTTACCAGGAATATATGGCGCTGGTGCAGTTCAAACTTTAATGAACATTTATGGTATTAAGCCTGGTAGTGAAGTTGTGATGGTAGGCAGTGGTAATATTGGATTAATTGTTTCTTACCAATTAATTCAAGCTGGCATAAAAGTTAAGTGTTTAGTTGAAGCAGCTTCTAAGATAGGTGGTTATTTAGTTCATGCATCAAAGCTAAAACGTTTAGGTGTCGATATTCTAATGAATACTACTATTAAAAGAGCTATTGGCAAAGAAAAATTAGAAAAAATTGTAACTGTTAAATTAGATGAAAACTGGCAAGAAATTAAAAATACTGAAACCGAGATAAAAACAGATGCGCTTTGTATATCGGTTGGATTAAGTCCCTTGCATCAATTGATGTCTATGGCCGGAGCCAAAATGCTTGATGTTAGTGAATTAGGTGGTTTAGTTCCTAAAAAAACCTGTGATTACGAAACCACTATTGAACATGTTTATGCTTGTGGGGATGTAACAGGTATAGAAGAAGCATCAAGTGCAATGGTAGAGGGAAGAATTGCAGGGTTAATGGCTGCGAAACATTTAGGATTTAAACATCCTAAAGCCTTTGAATTAGAAGAAACATTAAATAATCAATTATGTGTTTTAAGACAAGGTCCTTGTGGAGAAAAAATTCGATGTGGTTTAAAAAAAGCAGGTGAAATCAATGATTGAAAAAACAGCAGTTCCTGATAAAAATCAAATTAAATCGAGATTTCCGAGTAAAAAGGTTTTAATTAGGCCAAAAGCAATTATTGAATGTTATACAGAGATACCTTGTAATCCTTGTGAAACAAGTTGTCCATTTGATGCCATTACTATTGGGGAAGATATTAACAAAATTCCAACCATAGATTTTGATAAGTGTACTGGATGTGGAATTTGTGTTTATTCTTGTCCGGGATTAGCTATTATGAATGTGATGATTAAAAATGGAAAAGCTTATTTCAAAATCGCTTATGAATTATTGCCATTACCTAAAGTTGACGAAAAATGGTTAGCTATAAACCGTCACGGTGATGAAATAGCAACATGTAAAATAGAACAAGTAATGCCCCCTAAAAAAACTAATAATAAAACAGCTTTAATAACTGTTTCAGTTGAACAGCCTTATTTATATGACTTTGTAACAATAAGGAGGGCACATGAATAAACAAGATATTATTATTTGCAGATGTGAAGATGTGTCTTTGGCAGATATCCATAAAGCATTGGAAATGGGCTATCGAGACTTTGAATCAATTAAGCGTATATTAAGAGTAGGTATGGGGCCTTGTCAAGGTCAAACTTGTGAACATCTAATAAAAAATGAAATAGCTAGATTTAATAAGGTTAATCCAGAAACAGTTAAAATTCACAAAACAAGACCGTTAATTAGCGGAGTTGTTTTAAAAGATATCGCGGAGTCACAAGATGAATAAAGCAGAGATAGTTATTATTGGAGCGGGAATCACTGGTTTAAGTGTCGCTTATAACTTAGCAAAAAAAGGTATGAAAGATATTGTTGTTTTTGATAAATCTCACTTTCTTGCTGGGGCAACAGCTAGATGTGGTGCTGGTGTTAGACAACAATGGGCAACAAAACTAAATTGTATTTTAGCTAGAAAATCAATTGAGTTTTTTTCGAAAGCGAATGAAATTTTAGAATATGAAAAAGATATTGAGTTTAAACAAGGCGGTTACTTAATTTTATCAAGTTCTAAAGAAGAAGATATTCAGTTCGAAAAGAATGTTAAATTACAAAATTCTTTAGGAATACCTTCAAAATTATTAACTAAAGAAGAAGCATTAAAGATTGTTCCACATTTAAATAAAGCTAGTTTTACTAGTGCTAGTTTTTGTCATACTGATGGTCATGTAAATCCATTTTTAATGAGCGAAGCTTATTATTTAGCTGCTAAAAAATTAGGAGTTAAGTTTTATTTCTTTAACGAAGTAAAAGCAATTAATGTTACTGATGGAAAAGTTACTAAAGTTATTACTGATAAAATGGAAGTTATAACTAAAAGAGTAGTTAATGCTGCTGGTGGTTTCGCTAAAGAAGTTGGTGAAATGGTTGGTTTAGATATACCGGTTTATTCCGAAAATCATGAAATTTTAGTTACAGAAAGAACAAAACCGCTACTTGATCCAATGGTAATGAGTTTTTCTATGAATATTTATTGCCAACAAGTACCTCATGGGTCAATATTAATGGGAAGAAATAACCCCGATGCATTACATAACCACGATATTTCTTCATCTTGGCAGTTTTTAGATGAAATGGCAAAAACTGTAAATCATATTTTACCTGAAGTTGCTAAACAAAGAGTAATTAGAACTTGGGGAGGATCTTACAACATATCTCCAGATTTCCAACCAATTATTTCTGATTCGAGTATATCTGATTTTTATATTGCTTGTGGATATTCAGGGCATGGGTTTATGTTTGCACCAATTACAGGTGAGTTGTTAACTGAGATTATTATTGGTGAGCCATTAGAGGATTATGCGAATGCATTGCATATTGATCGTTTTAAAGATATGGAAAAGATAGATAAAGAACATTCAGTAGTTTAAGGAAAGGAGAAAAATTATGGCTATTTATAGTTATGAAACAGAAAGTTTAACAGATTTTAGTATTCCTAAAAATCGCGTTGCTTATCAAGAGGGCATTAAAAAAGTTAGAGGTTATTTAGGCAAGAAATATCCACTAATTATTAACGGAGAGAGGATTTACACTGACAAGTTAGTAAAATCAGTAAATCCAGCGAATCATAAAGAAGTGATTGGTGAAATTTCTCAGGCGGGAATTGATGAAGCTAAACTTGCTATGGAGTCTGCATTAAGTGCTTTTAAGTATTGGAAAAAGGTAGATCCTAAAACTCGGGCAGATGTATTGTTTAAAGCTGCTAATATTTTAAAAAGAAAGAGACATGAAATTTCAGCTTTAATGACTTTAGAAGCGGGTAAACCTTGGGTTGAGGCTGATGCAGATACAGCTGAAGCAATTGACTTTCTAGAATATTATGGAAGACAAATGTTACAATTGACGAGAGTTGATGATAAAGTATTATCAAGAAAAGATACCGAAAGAAATGAGTATCGTTACATACCTTTAGGTGTAGGTGCGATTATTACACCATGGAACTTTCCTATGGCAATTTTAACGGGTATGACTTCAGCTGCGATTGTAACTGGAAATACTGTTTTATTAAAACCAGCTTCTACAACTCAAGTTATTGCTTTTAAGTTTATTGAAATTATGGAAGAGGCAGGTCTTCCTAAAGGCGTATTAAATTATGTGCCTGGAAAAGGTTCAGAAACTGGTGATTTTATTGTTAAACATCCTAAAACAAGATTTATTTCATTTACAGGTTCGAAAGCTGTAGGCACAAAAATATATGAGAATGCTGCGAAAGTAAGAGAGGGGCAAATTTGGCTTAAACGTGTAATTGCTGAAATGGGTGGTAAAGATGCCATTTTGGTTGATAAAGATGTTGATGTTGAATTAGCTGCAAGTTCAATTGTTACCTCCGCTTTTGGCTTTTCAGGTCAAAAATGTTCTGCTTGCTCAAGAGCAATTATTCATGAAGATGTATATGATGATATAGTAAAATTAATAAAAGAGAAAACTGAAAAATTAAAAGTTGGAACACCAGAAGATTTTTCTAATAATATGGGACCAGTTAATGATCATTTAGCTTATGAAAAAATTACTGATTATATTAAAATCGGAAAAAAAGAAGGTAAACTTTTAGTTGGTGGTACAGGTACTGATAAAGAAGGATATTTTATTGATCCAACCGTATTTATCGATGTTGATGAAAACGCTAGAATTATGCAGGAAGAAATTTTTGGACCAGTTCTTTCGGTTACTAAAGTTAAATCATTTGATGAAGGCTTAGATGTTGTTAATAATACCGAATATGGTTTAACTGGAGCTTGTATTTCGAATAATCGAGCACATTTAGAAATAGCTAGAGAAGATTTCCACGTAGGTAATTTATATTTTAATCGTAAATGTACTGGCGCAATTGTTGGCTATCAACCATTTGGTGGCTTTAATATGAGTGGCACGGATTCAAAAGCAGGTGGACCAGATTATTTGATTTTACATATGCAAGGTAAATCAATTACAGAACAGTTATAATTTGCTATAAGTAAATAACACTTCTATGTAATATAACGTAGAAGTGTTTTTATTGAGTCATATCTTTTGAATTCGAAATAAATTTATGAGATAATGATATTAGAAAAGGAGTTGATTAATATGAACAAGACATATAAAGCAACTGTTAAGAAATTAAAAGAAGGTTTTCAAGTAGAGGCAGAAGCAAATGGATTTAAAATATTATTTGATGAGCCAACCCAAATGGGTGGCACTAATAAAGGAATGAATCCAATGAGTGGGGCATTGTCTGTTATGGGTGCGTGTCAAGCTGTTGTTGCATTTATGTTCGCAAAACAAAAAGGTATTGACTTAAAAGACTTTTTTGTTGAAGTAGAAGGCGATATGAATATGGAAGCATTAATGAAACAAACTGGAGAAAGAACCGGTTTTAAAGAGATACGTTTTAAAATGCATTTTGATGCAGATGCTAGTGAAGAAGAATTAACAGAGTTTTCTAAATTTATTGAAGAAAACTGTCCAGTAAGTGATACTTTTAGACAAGGAACAAAACTTGTTAATGAAGGTATTGTAAAGGAGTAAATTTAAATGGATTTTATAGAAATACTTAAAAGAAGAAGATCAAATTATAGTATCACAGATAAAATTAATATTAGTGATAATGAATTAACTGAATTTTTAGAAGAAATAATAAAATATACTCCATCAGCTTTTAACTCACAAAGTCAAAGAGCTGTATTGTTACTAGATGAAAAACATAAACTATTTTGGAATCAACTAATAGAAATAATGAGTAATATTTTAAAAGGCGAACAATTTGAAAAAACCAAAGTTAAAATCAATGGTTTTAAAGCTGGGTACGGAACAATTCTTTTCTTTGATGATTCTTCAACAACTAATGGATTAATGGAAAAGTTCCCTTTATATAAAGAGAATTTTAAAAAGTGGGCAATCGAACAAAATGGAATGTTACAATCAAATGTTTGGCTTGGTTTAAAAACAAAAGAGATTGGAGCTTCATTACAACATTATAATGAATTAGTTGAAGAATTTGTTAAAAAAGAATTTAATATTCCTGAAGCTTGGAAATTAAATGCGCAAATGCCTTTTGGTAACGTTACTGAAGCTGAAAAAGAAAAAGATAAACTTGAAATGAATAAACGTTTCAAAATAATTAAATAAATTTTTATATATAAACAAAAAACATCCTTTTCAGTTTGAAAGGGATGTTTTTTTTAGAGATTCATTGTATAATCAATAGAGGGGATTATATGTGTGGTAGATTTACAATAGCAAAAACTAAAACACAAGTTTTAACATTTTTAAAAGAAAATTTTTCATTTGAAAAATTAACCGACTTTACTGTGCCTAGATATAATTTAAGTCCTGGTCAAGATGTCATAGCTTTAATAAAAAATAATAGTAATTATCGAGTTGGATTAATTCCTTGGGATTATAAGATAAGCGTTAATGGTTTATTTAAACAAGTGATTAATGCAAGAAGTGAAACTGTTGATCAAAAGTATTCTTTTAAAGATGCATTTAAAACAAGGCGATGCTTAATTTTGGCAGATAGTTTTTATGAGTGGGATCAATCAACAAAGGAGCCAATGCGTTTTTTGTTAAAGAATGAAAATCTATTTTTTTATGCTGGGATTTATGAAATTTATGAGGAAAATAATACTAAAAAATTTGGGGCACTAATTTTAACAACAAAAGCTAATGATTTAGTTCAGATGCATCATCAACGAATGCCGGTTATTTTAGATGTTGAACGCGCAAAAAGATATTTGGATGAAACATTGAATGATGAAGAATTGATAAGTTTATTAAGTCCTATTTCAAGCCGACTAATGACAAAATATCGGGTTAGTAAAGCAGTTAATAGTCCTAAGAATGATTCAATTTCATTAATAAAAAAAACGACTAATAATTAGTCGTTTAGTTGAAGTAAGTAAGTATTACTTTTTTTAGAGTCGTTGACTTTTTCAAAGCCCATTTTTTTGAGATATTTTTCATGTTTTTGATTGTCTGCGAAAGTAATTAATTTTGTATAACCCTTACTTAAAAAGATATCTTTATTTTTTCCGTAAATATATTTTCCAGCTTTAAAATCTCTATAGCTTGGGATTACATAATCTAGTTCCACTTTTAAAGTTTTATTATCGTATTTGTTAGCGATAAATACTCCAACTGGCATTATATCTCTTAATATATAAAAACTGTATTCAGCATCTTTGTAATCAATATCAGTATCCTTATAAATTTTTTTCATATCTTGTTTGTTATGTTCGACAAAATATTCAAAGTATTCATTGTTTTTTTGTATTTTAAGAATATTAAAATATGATTTTGAGTTATATATTTTATTTAGGTAATAAACATTTGCCATAATTGTAAAAACATTAAGGATAGCTACAGGATAACTTTTTATAATTAGTGCATAAATAAAAAAAGTTCCTGATCCAAATAAATTAATCCATCTTAATTTTTTTGTTGATGACATTATTAGAGAGACTAACACTAAGATCGAAGCAGTATATCCTAACATTTCAATTAAAATTTTACTATCAGGCATCAAATCACTCCTTTTTTAACCTAAGATATTATATCATATATATAAAAAAATGAAACTGATTTATCTTTATATAAATTTTAATCAATAAATTATACTTTCAGGAGGTATTATATGAATCATTTTGTAAAAAACAAACAACCATTGTTAGATAAGTTTGGTAAACTTAATGAACCAGGCTATGCTTATAGTGAAATATTTGAGTATAATCCAGAAATGATTTCTGCAAGTAAATGGCGAATAAAAGAATGGGATTATTACGCGATTCTTTCAAAAGATTATTCGCTAAGTTTTACAGTAGCCGATTTAGGCTATTTGGGGATAATAAAAGTAAGTTTTTTTGATTTAAAATTAGGCAAAGAATACACTAAAGAAAAAAAGGTGTTTTTTCCCTTTGGCAAATTAAATTTGCCTAAATCTATAGAAACAGGAGATGTTGTTTTTAAGAAAAAAGGTTTTAATATTCAGTTTTTAAATCATAAAGATGAACGTCGTTTAATAGTGGAAGTTAATAATCTATATAAACGGAAAAATTTACGCGCTGATTTAAGGATAAAGAAAGTAAGAACAGATCACATGACAATTGCTACCCCTTGGGAAGAAAATCAAAAAGCTTTTTATTATAACCAAAAGATAAATTGTATGCCAGTTAGTGGTGATGTTTATCTCGATGGCGAAGAATATGTGTTTAATCCAAAAAAAGATTTTGCTGTATTAGACTGGGGTAGAGGAGTTTGGACATATAAAAACACATGGTTTTGGTCAAATGCTTCAGGAATAGTAAATGGTAAACACTTTGGTTTTAACTTTGGATATGGTTTTGGAGATACCTCAAAGGCAACAGAAAATATGCTTTTTTACGACGGAAAAGCCCATAAATTAGAAGATGTTAAGTTTGAATATAATCAATATGATTTTTTAGACACTTGGACATTTACATCAAAGGATAAGCGAGTAAAATTGAAGATGACTCCTATTTATGATCGAAGAGATAAAACTAATTTGATTTTTATTAAAAACTTAGGTCATCAAGTATTTGGTAAATTTAATGGAACTGTAGTTTTAGATGATGAAAATAAATTAGAAGTCAAAGATTTGTTAGGATTTGCTGAGGTTATAACGAATCATTATTAATATAGATTTTAATCATTGTTTTATCATATAAAATTGATATAATAGAATAGACAATTTAATAAAGCAAAGGAGAGAATATGGAGAATATTGCTATTGTTGGTGGAGGATCTTGGGGATCTGCACTAGCAAATTTATTGGAAGATAACAATAAGAATGTATTGATTTATGACAACGACTTAAAGACGATTAATGAAATTAATCAATTTCATACTAATAAATCTAAATTAGGAGATGTTAAACTATCTGAAAAGATTGAAGCTTCAAATGATTTGGATTATGTATTGTCACATAGTGAGTTGATTGTTTTAGCTGTACCAACCTCAGTTACAAGGTTAGTATTAGAAGAGATTAATCCCTTATTAAAAGAAGCGAAATTGTTTTGCAATGTAGCAAAAGGTCTTGAGTTTAAAACTAATAAACGCGTATCCGAGATTGTTTATGATGTTATTGATAATAATTTGATTAAAGGTTTTGTATCATTAACTGGGCCTAGTCATGCAGAAGAAGTTGTAGTTAGAAAATTAACTTCAGTTGTTGCTGCTAGTGAAAATTTAAAACATGCAGAACTAATTCAAGAAATTTTTAGTAATACTGATTATTTTAGAGTTTATACATCTCAAGATTTAATAGGCGCAGAGTTAGGTGGATCATTAAAGAATATTTATGCGATTGCCTCAGGTATGTTAGATGGATTAGGCTATGGTATTAATACTAAAGCAGCTTTAATTACAAGAGGTTTAATAGAAATGAAACGAATAGCTACTGAATTAGGAGCTTTAGAAGAAACTTTAAATGGACTAGTCGGTATTGGCGATTTAATTGTTACTTGTATGTCTAAATTTTCTCGTAATTATAGTGCTGGTTTAATGATTGGTGAAGGCGATAATTTAAAAACATCTTTAAGTAAAATGACTATGGTTGTTGAAGGTGTTAAGACTTGTAAAACAGCATATTTTCTTGCAAAAGAGCTAAAAATTCAAACTCCGATTATTAATGCAGTGTATAACGTATTGTTTAATGAAATTGAACCGGAAATTGAAATTGCAAAATTGATGGCTCGTGATTTAAAAAGCGAACAATAAAAATTATTTAAATGGCTAACTATTCAATTATTTAGCCATTTTTATTTTGTGAAAATTAAAAATTTTATTTAAAGATTTAGTTATAAAATTTAAGCAAAATATTTTCTGGTTTTTAACTAATTTACTGTTGGAATTTATAATTAAAAATGATATAATTGTTTTGTAAGCGTTTTCCAATTTGGAAAAACTTATTTTATGTAAAGAGAAAGGAGTGGATCAAATATTGATGGATATTTGATTTTATAATTTATGAAACGAATTACTTTTTTAACAGGGTATTACGGTTCAGGCAAAACTGAGATTGCAATTAACCTTGCTATTCAAAAAAAAGTTGATTATGTTGTTGATTTAGATATTATTAATCCTTATTTTCGGTCTAGAGAATTAGAAGAGTATTTAAATGAAAATGGTATTGACATTATTTCAAGTGATATGAGTTCTAAAATGCATTTAGATATGCCTTATATTTCAAAAAGAATCTATCAACCAATTAATAATACTAATAAAAGAGCAATCTATGATTTAGGTGGTAATGATCAAGGTGCTAAGTTATTAAGACAGTTTGATGATTATCATGATGAAGAATATGATTTATTATTGGTTGTTAATATATTTAGGACAGAAACTGATAATGCTGAGAAGATTATTCAATTGATTAATAAAATTGAAGGTATTAGTGGGTTTAAAGTAACTGGGCTAATTAATAATTCTAACCTGTTAAAAGATACAACATTAGAAGATGTATTAGCAGGAGAAAAGGTATTAAATATAGTTAGTGAATTGCTTGGCCTAGAGATTTTATATACAAGTATTTGGAAAGATGTAACAAATGATGAAAATTTAGTGTTTTCTGGCGAAGCACTAAAATTAAACTTATATTTTAGAAAAAATTGGTTTTAGGAGGATAAAATATGCCAAAAGGAAAATTAACATTCGAGCATGATTTATGTAAAGGGTGTGGCTTATGCGTTGAGTATTGCCCACAGCATATTCTTTACCAAGACAAAAAAACATTAAATGATTCAGGCTATAACATTGTGAGTGTGAGTGAACCGGATAAATGTATTGGTTGTGCTTTTTGTGCAATGATGTGCCCTGATTCAGTAATCAAAGTAGAGGTGGATAAATAATGGCGAAAGTATTGATGAAAGGTAATGAAGCAATTGCTTTAGCAGCAATTAAAGGCGGAGTGGATGCTTTTTATGGATATCCTATCACGCCCCAAAATGAAGTTCCAGAGTACTTGTCAAAGCATTTAAAAGCTAATGGTAAGGTGTTTTTACAAGCAGAGTCAGAAGTTTCGGCTATTAATATGGTTTATGGCGCTGCAGGTGCTG
Organism: Candidatus Izemoplasma sp.; assembly: GCA_021736305.1. Lineage (GTDB taxonomy): Bacteria > Bacillota_I > Bacilli_A > Izemoplasmatales > Hujiaoplasmataceae > Hujiaoplasma. The sequence goes on along the minus strand of JAIPGD010000002.1, from coordinate 22,113 downwards.
GTAAAAGAGTAATGACATCAAGTTCAAGTCCTGGGATAGCTTTGAAACAAGAAGGGATTTCTTATATAGCGGCCGCAGAATTACCATGTGTTATTGTTTCTGTTATGCGAGGTGGACCTGGTTTAGGCGGGATTCAACCTTCACAAGCAGATTATTATCAAGCAACTAGAGGCGGCGGGAATGGTGATTATCAGTTAATTGTATATGCACCAGAAAGTATCCAAGAAACTATAGATATAATGAAAGAATCTTTTGATATTGCAGATTATTACCGAAATCCAGTTATGGTTTTAGTTGATGGATTAATTGGACAAATGATGGAGTCTGTTGATTTCGATAAACCAGTTAAAGAAAGATTTTTACCAGAAAAAGATTGGGCAACAAATGGTACTAAAAATCATCCTGGCAAAATAAATGTTGCAAACAGTTTACACATTGATCCAAACAACTTAGAAAAACATAATATTCATTTACAAGAAAAATATAATACAATAAGAAAAAATGAAGTTAGATATGAACTTGTTAATTTTGATAATCCTGATTTTGTAATAGTAGCATATGGTACGATGGCAAGAATTTGTCGAAGTTCAATTGAACTATTAGAAAAAGAAGGAATTAGCGTTGGAATGATAAGACCAATTTCTTTATTCCCTTACCCAAAAGAAGCTTTTACAAAGATACCTAATAAAGTTAAAGGTTTGCTAACTTGTGAATTAAGTCATGGTCAAATGTTAGATGATGTTTTAATAGCAAATAACGGAAAACATAAAGTTGGGTTCTTTGGTAGAAGTGGTGGAATGGTACCGGATCCTGAAGAAATTGTTGAAGCTATTAAGAATTTTGATGAAAGAGTGGTGAATTAATATGACTGTTAAATATGAAAAAACAAAAGGCTTAACAGACAAACCACTTACATATTGTCCAGGATGTACTCATGGGATAGTTCATAAATTAATTGGTGAAAGTTTAGTTGAGTTAGACATCTTAGATAAAGCAATTGGAATTGCATCAGTTGGATGTTCAGTATTCTCTTATCAATTTTTTAATTGTGATGGGCAACAAGCTCCACATGGTAGAGCTTGTGCTGAAGCAACAGGAGTTAAACGTGTTTTACCTGATAATATAGTATTTACATATCAAGGAGATGGAGATTTAGCTTCAATTGGTATAGCTGAAACAATTCATGCTGCTAACCGTGGAGAAAACATCACAGTAATTTTCCTTAATAATGCAATTTATGGTATGACTGGTGGACAAATGGCTCCAACTTCATTGATTGGTCAAAAAACAACAACTTCTCAAGATGGCCGTAATCAAGCAGATCATGGTAATCCAATTAAAATTAGTGAGATGTTTTCAACTATTGAAGGAGTTGCATATTTAGAAAGAGTTTCTGTACACAATCCTAAAAATGTTATTAAAGCAAAAAAAGCAATAAAAAAAGCTTTTCAATATCAAAAAGAAAACCGCGGTTTTACAATGATAGAAGTTTTATCAAGTTGTCCGGTTAACTGGGGTATGAAACCAGTGGATGCTTTAAAATGGGTAGAATCAGATATGATTCCAGTTTATCCTTTAGGTGTATTTAAAGATAAGGGGGTAAATGATGAAAAAAACTAGTAATGTAAAAGTAGCTGGATTTGGTGGGCAAGGTGTTATGATGTTTGGTCAAGTACTAGCATATTCAGCAACTAAGGATGATTTATTTGGTTTATGGTTTCCTTCATATGGTCCTGAAACAAGAGGAGGAACTGCAAATTGTGCAGTAATAGTTTCTGATAAACAAATCAATTCACCTGTATTTAAAGACGCTGATCATTTAGTAGCATTTAACTTACCTTCATTAGAAAAATTCAGATCTAATGTAGTCGAAAACGGATTAATTTTATATAACGGTTCTTTGATTAAAGATGAAGTCAAAGAAGAAGGAAAATTATGCATTGGTGTACCAGTAAATGATATAGCTAATGAATTAGGCAATGTAAAAGTAGCTAACATGGTTATGATGGGCGCTTATTTAGGATTAACTAATTTATTTTCTGATGAGACAATTGAAGCAGTTATTAAAAAGTTTTTAGGTCAGAAAAAAGCTGATTTATTAGATATTAATATGGAAGCTATCCAAAAAGGGAAAGATTATATTAAAGATTTAGGAGTTAATTATGCTTAAGACAGTAGCTGATCTTGCTAAACTGGCAAAAAAAGTCGACCGAAAAAAAATGGTGGTTGTTTTTGCTCATGATGCTCATGTCATTGAATCGGTTAAAGCAGCTGCGAATAAGGGATTTGTTGAACCAATTTTAATTGGTGATGAACAAGTTATAAAAGAATTAATTGCTGAATATAAGTTAGCTAAACCTTATTCAATTATTAATGAAATGGATCCAACAAAAGCTAGTTTAATAGCAATGAATTTAGTTAATAATAATAAATGTGATATTTTAATGAAGGGGTTAATCGACACTAGAATTATTTTAAAGGAAGTAGTTAATTCTGAAACTGGTATTAAAAATAAAAATTTATTAAGTCATGTTGGTGTAGTTTCACTTCCTACCTATGATAAGGTGTTGTTTGCTTCAGACGGGGCAATGAATATTAAACCTGATTATAAACAGAAAATAGAAATTTTAGAGGCTGCAGTTGATTTAGCTAAGACTTTAGGGTATAAAATGCCTAAGGTTGGTTTAGTGTCTGCGGTAGAAAAAGTTAATCCTAAAATCGAATCAACTGTTGATGCACAAAAAATTGTTGAATATTATCAAGACAAAGATATTGACTTTTTAGTTGATGGACCATTTGCTGTAGATAATTTAGTATCTTTTGAAAGTGTAAGACAAAAAAATATTCATTCAACTGTAGCTGGTGATTGTGATATTTTGATTTTTCCTAATTTAGATGGTGGTAACATTTTTTATAAAACATGTGTATTTTTAGCCAAAGGAAAATCTGCGGGTATTGTTTTAGGTGCTAAAGTGCCAATTGTTTTAACATCTCGAGCAGATACAGCTGAGTCGAAATTAAGTTCAATTATATTATCGGTGGTGAACGCTAATGGATTATCTGATTCTCGTCATTAATCCCGGTTCAACTTCTACTAAAGTAGCAATTTATTTGAATGAAAAATTAGTTAAAGAAAAAACTTTACGTCATGATGTTGAAGATTTAAAACATTTTAAAACCATTATTGATCAAACGGATTTTAGAAGAGAAATTATTTTAGATTTCTTAAAAAAACACGATTATACTTTGGAAGATTTCGATGTATTTGTTGGTCGTGGTGGAATGATGAAACCACTGAAAAATGGTGGTACATATTTGGTTACTAAAGAAATGTTACGAGATTTAAAATCTGGTGATTATGGATATCATGCGTCAAATCTAGGTGCTATTTTAGCTGATAGTTTTGCAAGCATTAAAAAACGACCAGCTTATATTGTGAATCCTGTTTGTATTGATGAATTTGAAGATATTGCTAGAATTAGTGGGCAAAAGCTAATTTCAAGAAGATCGCTTTTCCATGCACTTAATCAAAAAGCTATCGCAAGAAGATTTGCGGATGAAATTAATAAGGATTATCATGATATCAATGTAATTGTTGCCCATCTAGGTGGAGGAATAAGTGTAGGTCTTCATAAGGCAGGAAGAGTTGTTGATTGCAATAATGCTTTAGGCGGTGATGGACCTTTTTCACCTGAAAGAACAGGAACAATTCCTACATATCCTTTAGTGGATATTTGTTTTTCTGGAGATTATACTAAAGATGAAGTTAAAAAACTTTTAGTAGGTAAAGGTGGTTTGGTTTCATACTTAGGAACAAATGATGCTAGAGAAGTTGAAAAAAAGATATTAGATGGTGATCAATACGCAAAGCTTCATTACGAAGCTATGGCTTATAATGTTGTTAAAGAAATTGGCTCATTATATTTTGCTAATGGCGGAGATATTGATGGTATATTAATTACTGGCGGAATCGCTTATAGTGAAGTATTTATTGATTATATTAAACAAAAGGTTGAACCTATAGCTAAAGTAAGAGTTTATCCTGGTGAAGATGAAATGCGCGCCTTGGCTGAAGGCGCTATGCGTGTATTAACAAAAAAAGCAAAATCACAGGTTTATTAAGCACTTTTATAAAGTGCTTTTTGTTTGTTCTTTATTTTTTTTTGCTTTTTTACTTTAAAAAGTTTATAATAAAGATAGTAAGAAGTGAGTTAACATTGTTTTTTGAAAGGAGATATAATATTAATAATATTATAGTGAAAAATGAAAAAAATAATTGAAAGTATTAATTATTATCATAAAATTATTATTGCTGTATTGATTGGCATGTCATTTCCACTTATTTATTTATTTGTATATTATACCGGCGGGATTAAATATGTTTATTCACACACGATGTATATACCAATTTTATTGGCTGGAATTGTTTTTGGCTTTAAATATGGAGTTATTTGTGGTTTGATTGCTGGGGTTTTGCTTGGGCCTCTAATGCCTTTGGTAGTTGAAACAAATGAACCACAGGTTTTTTTCAATTGGTTTTATAGAATGATTATGTTTGTACTAATTGGTGGTTTAAGCGGCTATTTCTTTGATAAGTATAAAAAAACTCTCAAAAAAAATGAAAAACTATATTTACATCATCCTGATACAAAAGTTCCTAATATAAATTTTCTTATGGAATATTCAGATACTTATATTGATGGTAAGGTTTTAATAGCGTCAATTATAATAAATAACAAAAATAGAATTAGTGAAGTTTTGGGAACCGATATTTATATTAAAGTTATCAATGTGATTTATCATTTTTTAGACGATGAATTACCAAAAGAATCTATTGTAGTTCAGGCTGATTCAGAAAAACTATGGGTGTTGTTTAAGCTTAGGAATATGGATGAAGATGGAGAAAAAATCACAAAAATTTTAAGCCATGATTTAGATATTGAAGGTATAAAGTTATTTATTGATTTTTCAATTGGTATTAGTGAAAGCATTAACTTTAAAGCTTGTAAAACATTAATACCCTTTAGAGATAGTGACCGCTTAGCTGGTTATGCAAAAGAAAATAATCTTCCCTATGTTATCTTTGATAAAGAATTATTACATAAAAAATATGAGTTCAATCTATTAGGTTCATTCTCAAATGCATTAAAGAATAATGAAACTTTTTTAACTTATCAGCCTATCATAGATAGTAATACAGGGAGTGTTGTAGCTGTCGAGGCTTTAATTCGCTGGTTAAATCCAGATCATGGCCTTATTATGCCTAATGATTTTATTCCTTTAGTCGAATCTACAAAATTAATTCATTCAATGACTAATTGGGTTATAAGAAATGCAGTTCGCAAGCAAATTGAATTAAAGGAAAATGGGTTAGACATATTTGTATCCATAAATCTATCATCAAAGAATCTACATAATCCATTATTTTATAAAAAGGTTGTAGAAATTATTGCAGAAGAAAATGGCAATCCAAATAAATTGATTTTTGAAGTAACTGAAACTGTTCTTCTAAAAGAAGACAAATATTCTAAAAAAACAATTGAAAAGTTTAAAGAGGCTGGATTTAGAATGGCAATAGATGATTTTGGAAAGGGTTATTCTTCTTTAACATATTTAAATTTATATGAAATTGATTATTTAAAAATTGACCGCCATTTTATGAGCAAAATAATAAATTCACCTTCTGTATTACAGATAGTTGAAGCAACAGTGAATTTAGCCCATCAATTTAATTTAAAAGTTGTTGCTGAAGGAGTCGAGGATCAAGAAACATATGATAAGATATTAGGTTTAGGAGTTGATTATATTCAAGGATTTTTAATTGCTAAACCAATTAAACAAGATAAGGTTTTAGATTGGTGCACTAAATTTAATAATAAAAATAACAAAAGTAAGTCTTAGACTTACTTTTTTCATTTAAGTTTGCTAAACTTATATAAAAAAGTTATCAAAAATGCTATGATAGAATATACTATGAGGTGGTAAATCATATGAGTATAAAAAAAGTTTTAAACTCAAAAACACTTTATTTTGTTTTATTAGGTATTGTTGCTTTGGAGATAATTGGTGCCGCTTTTTCAATTGCTTTTGCTTCAGAAGCACCACAAAGAGATGCCGCTATTTCTAACTTATTTTTAGCTCTCTTGACTGCATTTTTATTTTCATTGCCATATTTAATTGAGTCTAGATTTAAATTGGATATTCCAAGTTATTTGAAGATTGTTGTCTTACTGTTTTTATTTGCGGCTTTAATTTTAGGTAATATTCATAATTTTTTAGAAAACGTTAATGGTTATGATAAATTTTTACACATAATTAGTGGTGTTTTGATTTCGGTAATTGGTTTTGAAATTGTCCATTATTTTAATGAAGCGAGAGAAACCCCAATTAAATTAAGCCCTGGGATGGTAAGTCTCTTTGCATTCACTTTTTCTATGACACTTTTGGTGTTGTGGGAATTTTATGAATTTTTTGTAGATACATTGGCATATCATATTAATAATGAAACTGAAAGAAATATGCAAAGATATCAATGGATTTATGAAGGTAATTATTTTCCTCAAGACTATGGCTTGATAGATACTATGTTGGATTTGCTTGTTGGATTCTCGGGGGCAGCTATCGTTAGTTTTATTGGTTGGAGAATATTATTGAAGAAAAATTTAGTTCAAGATAATCCTGTAACAAGCAAAAATAATGAGAGAGATTAACTAGTTAATTTTGATTTCAACTTGACAATTATTGGATATACTAATATAATTTAGATAACAAGTTAATAAAGATAGAGAGATGAAAGAACGAACTGGATAATCCGGAATTTTCGTTCTATTTGTCTATTTGGAGGATATGATGTTTGGCCAGAAGATAATACCCGCAATTTCCAATCATAAAAATTTAAAGAAGTTTATTGAGTCTGATTTGATTTATGGAATCTTAATGAATTTTCAGTTAGCACAACTAGAAGGTTTAGTTGAAACGATGAAAAAAAATCATAAGAAGGTATTAATCCATTCAGAATTAATTAGAGGTTTATCTAGTGATGAATATGGTGCTATATATTTAATTCAATCTTTGAATGTTGATGGAATAATATCTAGTAAACCAAAGGTGATTGAAATTTGTAATAAAAGAAATGTTATTGGAATCTATCGCTTTTTTATAAAAGATACCGTATCTTTAAAACAAAGTATTTCTATTGGTCAAAGATTAAGACCTCAATTCATCGAGATATTACCATCAGCATGTTATGAACTTATTGGTCAAATCAAAGAACAACTTGATTGTGAAGTATTGATGGGTGGTTTAATCAAAGATGAAGATCACGCAAACACATGTTTTAATCATGGTGCAATAGCAATCACAACTTCAGATACAAACTTGTGGAAATAATTAATTAAAAACAACTTAATATTATATAGAGATAAGAGCAAAGAAATTATTTATTAATTTTTTTGCTCGTTTTTATTGTCAGAAAGGACTACTATTATGTTTGATTATATTGTTATAGGTGCTGGAATAGTCGGTAGTACAATTGCAAGAGAGTTATCAAGGTATCAAGTTAAAGTAAAAGTGTTAGACAAAGAAAATGATGTAGCTAATGTTCAAACTTTAGCAAACAGTGCCATTATTCACTCTGGACATAACCCTGATCCAGATAGTTTAAAAGCAAAGCTTTGTGTTTGGGGAAACAAATTATATGAAAAGATGGAAGAAGAATTATCTATTCCGCTTTTAAAAAGTGGAGCGTATGTTGTTGCTCATAATAAAACTGAAGAAGAAAAATTAGCTGAATTATATGAGACAGCAAAAATAAATAAGGTTCCTGAGTTTTATTATTTGGATTCTCAAGAAGCAAAAAAACAAGAACCGAATATATCTAAAAATGTAACAAAAGTATTATCGTTACCGACAACTAAAGTTACTTATCCTTGGGAAGTTGCTTTTGCTTGTATGGAAAATGCAATAATGAATGGGGTTTCTTTACAAAAAAACGCATTAGTAACAAAAATAATCCCAAATAATGAATATTTTGAAATAGAAGTTAATGGTAAACAAATCTTTAAGACAAAAAATATTATTAACGCTGCAGGTGTAGCTTGTGATGATATTGCGGGAATGGTTGAAAAAGAAGTGCCATATAAAGTTCACGGAAGAAAAGGTGAATATTTTGTTTTGGATAAAAGAGTCAAGGGATTCGTTAATCATGTTTTATATCCATTACCATCTGATAAAGGCAAAGGAGTGTTAATTACACCACAGTTCCATGGAAATATTCTTATAGGACCAACTAGTGAATATGTTGATGATAAATTTAATGTCTCAACTTCGTTTGAAGGGTTAGATTATGTAAAAACACATGCAAAAGAACTAGCAGAAAATATTCCTTTTAATGATATTATTCGGTCTTTTGCGGGTATAAGATCTAGTATTGAATCAGGTGATTTCTACATTGAGGAATCAAAAGAATTTAAAGGGTTTTATCATGTAGCCGGTATTGATTCACCGGGATTAACTTCTGCTCCAGCAATAGCTTTATACCTTTTAAAAGAAGTTATTAAGATTGATAAAAAACAGAAAATTAATAAAGATTTTAATCCAATTATAAGAAAACAAAGAGAGTTTCATTCTTTGTCTAAAGAAAAACAAATCGAGTTATTAAAAGAAGATGCTCGTTATGGGAATATTATTTGTAAATGTGAAAAAATCACTGAAAAAGAAGTAATAGATGCAATAAATGGAGAATTAGGATCTGATACTATAAAAGGCATAAAAAAAAGAATAAGAGTTGGTGCTGGACTTTGTCAAGGAGGATATTGTGAAGAGAAAGTTATGCGTTTAATCTCAAGAGAAAAAAACATTTCACCTTTAGATGTAAAATACGATGATAAAGCTTCCAAACTTTTTGTTGGAGAAACGAAGGTGAATAAATTATGAGAGAGATAGTTGTTATTGGTGGCGGAGCATCTGGTTTAGCGGTTGCTTTAGAAACAAAAAAACGCGGGAGAGATGTTTTGCTAATTGAAAGAGAAGAAGATTTAGGAGGTATTTTAAATCAATGTATCCATAATGGTTTTGGTTTAGAAGTTTTTGAAGAAGAATATACCGGCCCTGAGTATGCAAACAAATATATTGAAGAATTTTTAAAATTAGATATTGATTATCACTTAAATACCACAGTGCTAAAAATTGAAAAGACAAATAATTATTTTGAAATAACAATGTCTTCTAAAGCAAGAGGGATTGAAAAAATAAAGGCAAAAGCAGTTGTTATTTCAACTGGTAGTTATGAAAGATCACGTGGTTCGATAATTATGCCAGGCGAAAGACCATATGGAGTTATTACAGCAGGTAGTGCCCAAAGATATTTGAATATTGATGGATATATGGTAGGAAAAAGAGTTTTTATTCTTGGTAGTGGAGATATAGGCTTAATAATGGCAAGAAGAATGTTTTTAGAAGGAGCAAAGGTTTTGGGCGTAGCAGAAATAATGCCTTATTCAAATGGTTTAACAAGAAATATTGTTCAATGTCTTGATGATTTCGATATTCCTTTATATCTTTCTCATACAGTGACGGATGTGAAATCAGGAGAATCTAATCGTTTAGAATCGATTGTCATACAAAAGGTAGATGAAAATTTTAATCCTATAGAGAATACTGCCAAAGTTTTTGAAGTGGATACTTTATTATTATCGATTGGTTTAATACCAGATATTGCCTTGTTAGATAATTTGGAGGTAGTTGTTGATTCACTAACAAAAAGCGCAAAAATAAATCAAGCTTATGAAACTAGTGTCAGAGGTTTATTTATTTGTGGCAATTCATTACAAGTCCATGATTTAGTTGATAATGTAACTTTAGAAAGCATTCGAGCTGGAAAATGTGTAAGTGATTATTTAGAAAAAAAACTTGAGAAAAACAACGAATCTATAGATATTATTCCTGGTAAGAATGTTGGATATGTAACGCCTCAGGTTTTAGATTTTTCTTGGAGCCCTAAGGAACTAATTATCTCTTTCAGAGGCAAAAAAAAGATGGAAAAAACTAAAATCAAAGTTTTTCAAAATAATGAGTTAGTATTTGAAAAATTCAAGCAATTTATAGTTCCGGCTGAAATGGAAACTATAAAATTGGATTATTCAAAACTAAATAAATTTGATGAATTAGGTATTAGTTTGGAGGAGTTATGATGGGTAAGAAAACATTTACTTGTATTGTTTGTCCGCGGGGGTGTCGAGTAACGATTGATGATAATATGAATGTTACTGGCAACAAATGTTTACGCGGAGAAAAGTATGCAAGAACTGAGATGACAAATCCAACGAGAATATTAACTACAACGGTTAAGACAACTTTTAAAAATATGCCAAGGGTTAGTGTAAAAACTGAGGAACCTATCCCAAAAGAATTGATTATGCAAGCAATGGAAGAGATAAACAAAGTAACGATAAAAGAACAGAAGAAAATTGGAGATATTGTTATAGAAAACATTTTAGATACAGGTATCAATGTTATTTTAACAAAACCTTTGATTAGAAACGAGGTAAAGAATGAAGAAGTACATCTTAGCAATTGATCAAGGGACAACTAGTACAAGAGCAATTATTTTCGATAAAAATTCTAAAATCATTTCTTCAGCCAACAAAGAAATTAAACAAAAATATCCTAACCCTGGTTGGGTAGAACAAGATGCCAATGAGATTTGGTTAAGTGTTATTTCAACAATAACACAAGCTCTAGTGATTAAAAATATTTTGCCTGAACAAATTGAAACAATTGGTATTACAAATCAAAGAGAAACAACTATTATTTGGGATAAAGATAATGGTGAACCTATATATAATGCAATTGTTTGGCAATCAAGACAAACTAGTGATATTTGTGATGAATTAGAAAAATCAGGATATGAAGAGATAATAAGGCAAAAAACTGGGCTATTAATTGATCCATACTTCTCAGGAACAAAAGTTAAATGGATATTAGATCATGTAAAAGGCGCGAGGGATAAAGCGAAGAAGGGTAGGCTTGCATTTGGAACTGTTGATTCATGGTTGATTTATAAATTAACGAGTGGGGTTCATAAAACTGATTATTCAAATGCATCAAGAACATTGTTATTCAATATTCATGAATTGAAATGGGATGATGAGTTATTAAAAATTCTTGATATCCCCAAATCAATGTTACCAGAAGTTGTCGATTCATCAGGCAGGTTTGGGGATACTTCTCCTAGAAGTTTTTATGGAGAAAGAATTCCTATAAGTGGTGTTGCAGGCGATCAACAGGCATCATTATTTGGACAGCTTTGTTGCGAAGAAGGCATGGTTAATTCAACTTACGGAACAGGGTGTTTTGTATTAATGAATACTGGAGATAAGGTTGTAAAATCTAAAAATGGTATGTTATCAACTATTGCTTGGAAATATAAAGATAATTTAGTATACGCGCTTGAGGGTAGTGTGTTTGTAGGTGGTTCAAGTGTTCAATGGTTAAGGGATGGTTTGAAATTGATTAAATCGGCAGATGAAACGGAGAAACTTGCAAAAAGCATTAAATCAAATGACGGAGTTTATTTTGTCCCAGCGTTTGTGGGTTTAGGAACTCCTTATTGGGATTCAGAAGCAAAAGGCGCAATATTTGGGTTAACAAGAGGCACTGACGAAAAACAATTAGCAAGAGCGACTTTGGAATCTATTTGTTTTCAAGTTCATGATGTTTTAAAAGCAATGGAAGCAGATTTTAATCAACCAATTAACTTAATTAAAGCAACTGGTGGAGCAACCGTTAATAATTATTTGATGCAGTTTCAATCAGATATAATGGATGTTTTAGTTGAAAGGCCTGTGATTATGGAAACAACTGCTTTAGGTGCTGCTTATTTAGCAGGTATAGCTGTAAATTATTGGAGCAGTATTGAGGAAATCAATAAGTCAAAATTAGATGATATAAGCTTTAAACCTAACATGAATAAAACAGAAAGAAAAAACCTTCTAAAAGGTTGGAAATTGGCTGTTGAAGCGACAAGGCATTTTAAATTATAATTTAACTTAATATTTCATTATTGTGGGTAATCGCTTATTAAAGCGGATATTGTGTTGACACACTTTATCAGCAATGTTATAATTATTACGAAATGATAATGAAAGCGCTTGAGAGACTCATGAGCAAAGCTAAAGACACATATGTGGTTTTTTTGTTTTGTTCTTTTTTATTTCTTTTAGTTTAAAAGTGTTTTAGAAGTATCAAAAGAGGTTATATAAGAAATTTTATATAAAATTTTTAAAAAACGAAAGGAGAAAAAAATGTTTAAAAATTGGTCAAAATCATTATTATGGTTTGTAGTATTATTACTAGTAGTTTTTACATCTAGTTTCTTTGCTACAATGGTTCAAAACTCATTCTTTTCAGTAGACGTTGATAAGGTTAGTTTTGAAACAGAACGAGGTGAATTATCTGGGTATATATATCGTCCTAGAGATGTAGATGCTGACAATCCTGCACCTGCAGTTGTTCTAACTCATGGTTATTTGAACAACGCTGAGATGCAAGAAATTGGAGCTATTGAATTATCTAGAAGAGGTTATGTTGTATTAGCCTTTGACATGTACGATCATGGTGATTCCACTTGGGATACAAGTCCATTTGGTTTTTATGTACACGCAGTATATGATGCAGTTCAATATATGTATGACAAAGAGTATGTATTAAAGGATGCAGCTGGAAATGGTATGATTGGTGTGAGTGGTCACTCAATGGGTGGTTTCTCTAGTACTTATGCAGTAATATGGGATAATATCGATCAAATGACTGATGGATATCGTAAAATTGCCCTAGCTTTACCAGTTGGTTCAGATTATCGTTATGTTTATGCGACAGATCCATGGGATGCATATGGGTCTAGGACTGCAGGACATATTGCAGCGCATTATGATCAATTCTTCTTTGACAATTCAGCAGACCCAGTTGGATCAGTTATCTACAAAGATTTTGTTGAAGATGAAGTAGGTTTAGAATTCTTAGGTAAAGATGAAGATGACAATCCAGAAGCTGGCACTTATTATATTAAAGATGGAGGACAAAGAGTAATTTTTACACCAGATGAAACACATCCTCAAAATACTTGGTCATTAGAATCTGGTAGCAATATGATTGAATTCTTCGAAAGAGGATTCACTTATCAATTAGCTCAAGCTGGACTTGGACAATTAGAAGACTATGGTATTGAAACTGGTAAAACAGGTCAAACATGGTGGTTAAAAGAAGGATTCACACTTATTGGATTGATAGCTTTATTTGCATTAATCTTCCCAGCGTTTGCAATTGTTAGCAAACTTCCAGTATTTATAAAGGCATATAATACTGAATATCCTGGTCAAGAAGAAGCAGAGCTACCAACTAAACAGAAAAAATATATGAAATTTTTTGTTATTCTATTAACTACTTTAATTGCTGCTTATTATTTAGTGCCATTTATGAATCGTGCTTCTTTAACTCCTTTAGCTGATTTAATGTATTATATTCTTGGTGGTTTAGCATTTATTACTTTATCAGTATGGATTGCAACAGCCGTTGTTAAAGGTATTAATGCTGAAAACAAAGAAATGGCAAGAGTAGCTACTAAAGTAACTACAGGTGCTATTATCATAGCATTTGTTGCTTTGGTTTATCGTTGGTTATTAACTAATACTGACATTGTAACTGAAACTGTATTTTGGAGTGCACCTTCAGTAAATACAATTGTTTATTGGGCTATGGCAAGTGCTGGTTTATTATTACTAGTAGTTCTTGGAACATCTTATGTATTTAATTATGGACAAGATGTTGAAAACCCTTATGGATTAAAAGTTACTTTAAAACAACTTTTAGCTAGTTTCTTAACAGCGTTAGTTTTAACTTTTGGTATTCTATTTATTGTTGCTTTAGTTGAATGGATTTTCTTAACAGACTTTAGATTCTATACTTACGCAGTTAAGATATTTAATTCACATCAATTTGTTGCAGCTTTAAGATATATGCCATTATTCTTCTTCTATTTCTTAGCAGCAGCTATGGCTGTATTTGCAAACACAAGAAATATGAAAGGTTGGAAAGCAGACTTGTTAGCAGCATTCTTATTAGCAGGTCCAGTTGTTATATTCTTAGTTTATCAATATGGAACTTTATATGCTACAGGTGTTGCAGCTTATCCTACATTCTCATTAAGCGGAATTCTTGCAATGGGGCTTGTGCCTACACTTGCAGTAGCTGGTGTTATAATGAGAAGATTCTCAAATAGAACAGGAAATATTTGGACATCAGTATTCTTTACAACAATGTTCTTCATCCTAATTACACTAGCAAACACTACAGTTTATTTAATAACGTTAGGATAAAAATTTAAGTTTTTGATTTAATAATAAAAGACGATATTTTTAGAAATATCGTCTTTTTATATGCTAAATTTATATTTACTTAAATATTTACACCTAATATATGTTCGATACCAATACCTATAACAAATGATAAAGCCGCAACTCCTAAAGAGATAACTGCCATTTGTAAGAAACGTTTCTTAAAGTTAAGGTTTTTGGCAATAGAAATATAGAGGTTAAAAAAGAAGACAATAAATACAACAACCCCTAACATAATACCTAAAGCTATGAATGGATTAGTAATTAGTAAGTAAGGTAACACTAATAATATTACTGTTATTATATATGCACTTCCTGTGTAAATAGAGGATTTTAAGGCGTTTTCTTTTCCATCAGCTTTGCTTGAAAGATAACCACTAGCCGCCATAGATAAAGAAGCTGCGACTCCTGTAATTAAACCGCTTAAACTAATTAACTGAGTGTTTTGAAAAGCAAAGGTTAAACCGGCTAAAGTCCCAGATAATTCAACTAAAGCATCATTTAAACCTAGTACCATAGAACCGACGTAATTTAGGCGCTCTTCATCTAATAAATCTAATAGTTTTTTCTCGTGTTCTTCCTCTTCAAGAGTTATTTTTTTAATGATATCATCATATTCATCTAATTGTGAATATACATCAATCGCACTTTCTTCGCCTCTTTCCATAATTTGAAGTGCGAATGTATAACCAAAGATAAAAGTAATAATTTTATAAAATAGAATTTTAATTTTATCGGGTTTAATTTTTATTTTAGAAATTTCTTCCCAGATCTGATAATGTTTGAGTTCATCATCTGCAATTGATTTTAATATTTTTTTATTGTCTTTGTTTTTTTCTTTTTTTGCTATAAATTGATAAACATAATATTCAGTAATTTCGGCTCTTTGAAAGCCTTTAATTTTCTTTAATAATTTTTTAGATAATTCCATATATTTCCTCCGTTGTTATTCAATATTTATATTATAACAAAAATTTATATTTTTAAAACTGAAATACTGAATTATTAATTGCAAATGATTTGCATTTATATAAGTTTTGTAATAAAATATAGATGTAGATGCAAATCATTTGCAAGAGGTGATGAACTTTGAAAAAAATACTATTACTTATCTTTACTATAACGACCTTTTCAATTTTAGCTAGTTGTACAGGAAATACAACTGAAGATGATAGAATACAGGTTGCTGTATCAATTACACCACAGGCCGCATTTGTAGATGCTGTAGGAAAAGAATTTGTTAATGTAATAACAATTATTCCACCTGGTTATTCTCCTGAAAATTATGAGCCTAGTCCAAGAGTGATAGCTGAGTTAAATGAAGTAGATGTCTATTTTTCTATTGGCGTTCCTGCTGAAACGGGAAATATTATTCCTGAGTTAGATGAATTAAAGATTTTTCATTTAGAAGATTTTGTTAGTCAAGAATATCCAGATAGAGAATTTGCACCTGGTAGTAGAGATCCACATATTTGGTTATCTATTAAAAGAGTAAAAGTTATGATTGATGTTATCGCTGCAGAACTTGCAAGATTAGACCCTGATAACGATGGTTATTATTATAATAATGCAAGAGATTATAAAGATAGTTTAACTACAGTTGATAATGATTTGAATGCTATATTTGCTGATAAATCCATGCGAAAATTTATTGTATTCCATCCTTCTTATGGATATTTTGCAGATGATTACAATTTAGAGATGTATGCCCTAGAAGAAGAAGGTAAAGAAGCAACAGTTACACATTTACAAGCAATGGTTGATTTAGCAAAAGACTATAATATAAATTATGTATTTCACCAAACAGAAATTGACTCTAGGCAAGTTATTGCTTTTGTTGAAGAAATAGATGCCCAAAGGATTGAGTTAGAACCTTTGGCATATGATTATTTAGATAATATTTTTGAGATGGGCGAATTGATTGGAGATAGTATGTATGAATGATCCTTTAATTGATATTAGCAATCTTTCGGTTAAATATGGGAATATATCGGCTTTAAAAAAATTGAATTTCTCTATTGATAAAGGAGATTACATTGGAATTATCGGACCTAATGGTGGAGGAAAGACTACCTTAATTAAGTCTATATTAGGATTAATTAAGCCTAATAGTGGTGAAATTAAGTATTGTGGTACTTCATTAAAAAAAAGCAATATCAAAATGGGTTATGTACCACAAATTAATGATATTAATCGAATGTTTCCTATTTCTGTAAAAGAGGTAGTTTTATCAGGAAGATTAACCAAACAAATAAAGCCATTTTTTCGTTTTCAAGATGAAGATGAATTGTTAGCTTTAGATGTGTTAAAAACTGTGGGTATTTATGAATTGAGGGATCGTTTAATTAGCGAATTGTCTGGTGGAGAGTTTCAAAAACTATTAATTGCTAGAGCTTTAACACTTGATCCAGATATTTTACTTCTAGATGAGCCAACAGCAATGATTGATGTGATGAGTCAAAGACAGATATTTAACCTAATTAAGAAATTAAGTGGTAAAATGACAATTATCTTAATTACTCATCATATTCAGATGATTACTAAGCATGTTAAAAAGTTAATTTATTTAGATAAAAATATTTTAGCTGAAGGAGACCCTAACGAGGTTTATAAATATGCTTATATCAGACCAATTCATCAATCTATAAGCAATAAGTATCGTGAGGTGAGAAATAATGTTTAAAGCACTTTTTGAATATCAGTTTTTACAAAATGCTTTATTCGCAACTATTCTCGCTTCGATAGTGGGTGGCTTAGTTGGTGTTATCATTGTCGAAAAAAAGCTAGTAATGATGACTGGAGGAATTGCTCATACTTCTTATGGTGGAGTAGGTTTAGGTTATTTAGTTGGCTTTGAACCGATATTCGGAGCTTTTATGTTTTCGATAGTCGCTGCTTTAGGAATCGGTTTTATTAAAAATAAAACAACTGGTATTAAAGATGTTATTATTGCAATGTTTTGGTCTCTAGGTATGGCCTTAGGGATTTTGTTTATCGGATTGATGCCAGGATATCCTCCAGAGGTTACTTCTTATCTATTCGGTAATATATTATCTGTTACTAGATTTGATTTGATTTTAATGACTATTTTAACTGTTTTAGTTGTTTCAATTATTTTAATATACTTCCAAGATTGGAAAGCACATTTATTTGACCAAGAATTTACAAAGATCATGCGCAAAAATACAACATTATTAGAAAATACTCTATTAGTACTTTTAGCCTTAACTGTGGTCGTTTTAATAAGAGTAGTAGGTATAATTTTGGTTATTGCTTTATTAAGTATACCTGCAGCTGCTTCAGCGCTTTTAACAGGTAAGTTATATTTAAGAATGATATATTCAATTCTTTTTAGTTTTGTATTTATCTTTGTGGGATTGGTAGTTTCTTATTACACTGATTTTCCTTCTGGAGCTATTATTGTCTTTACAGCAATTCTTTTATATATTGTTATTTGGATACTTAATAAAAAATTTATTAAAAAAGTACCTCTATTTAGTAAGGAATGATTCTATGAAAAAAACAAATATTTTAAAAAAAATTGAAAATGCAGGTTTAAAGAAAACCAAGTATCGAGTAAATATTATTGATTTATTAGAAAAAGCTGATGGTTTATTATCTGCGAGTGATATTCATCAATTGTTAATTGATAATGATATACAAATGGATTTATCGACAGTTTATAGAACACTAGAGAAATTAACAGAAAATAATATTATTAATCGGATTGAATTAGAAAAAGAAAAGCAATCTTTGTATGAATACAACCGTGAAAAACATCATCATTTTATGATATGTAAAAGTTGTAATAAGATTGAAACAATCTATGATTGTCCTTTAACAAAATACGAAGAGGATATAAAGGCCCATTCTGATTTTTTAATTACGGGTCATAAAATTGAATTTTATGGTTATTGCAAGAATTGTCGTAAAAGACTAAAAATAAATTAACTTTTTAATTTTCTCCTAAAGGGAGCTGTCGAGAGACAGCTCCTTTTAATTGAGGGATTTTCATTTGTAATTTTTAGCTATATTCGTTAAAATATAGATAGATAATAAATATTTTAGAAAGGAAATGGATTATGATGAATAATATAAAGATCAAAAATAAAGAAATACGCAAATTAGAAGAAATCTACAATTATGATAAGTTAACTAATGAAGATCAAGTTAAGCTCGAAGAAGTTGTAAAAAGACATCCAATGAGAATCCCTAAATATTATTATAATTTAATTGATTGGGATGACGAAACTGATCCAATAAAAAAATTATCAGTTCCACATATATTAGAACTAAATGCTTCTGGCGATTATGATACTAGTGGTGAATCAACAAACACAAAATTTCCGGGCTTGCAACATAAATATTCAACTACAGCCTTAGTTTTATCGACAAATGTTTGTTTTATGTATTGCCGTCACTGTTTCAGAAAAAGAATGGTTGGTTATTCTCGAGAAGAGATTATGACTAGAATGAAACATACAGTAGATTATGTTAAATCTCATAAAGAGGTTAATAATGTTTTAATCACTGGTGGAGATGCATTTACTATGAGCAATAAAATGATTGAAAAGTATCTTGTAAATTTGTCTGAAATTGAACATTTAGATTTTATTAGATTTGGAACAAGAAGCTTAGTTGTAAGACCAGAAAGAGTATATAAAGATCATGAATTGCTTAAGTTGTTAGAAAAATACAATAAGTTAAAAGAAATTATTATAGTTACTCAGTTCAATCACCCTAAAGAGATAACTGAAGAAGCTAAATTAGCAATTAATGCCTTAAAAGAAGTTGGATGCACAATTAGGAATCAAGCAGTTTTACTTAAGGGCATAAATAATGAGCCTGATACCTTAGCTTTATTATTAAACAAATTAACTAGCGTTGGCATTCATCCATATTATGTTTTTCAATGTCGTCCAGTTAAATTTGTTACACATTTCCAAGTATCACTTAGTAAAGGAATTGAAATTATTGAAGAAGCAAAGAAAAAATTAAATGGTATTTCAAAAGCTTTTCGATATATTATGTCTCATCCTCGAGGCAAAATAGAAATATTTAGTAAAACTAAAAAAGATTTTATATTTAAATTTCATCAAAACAAATACCCAGAAGATGCGAATAAAGTATTTATTAGAACGATAGATGAAAATGCGAATTGGTTAGATGAAGATTTAGAATTAATTGAAAAATAAATGTAAAGGCTTTAAAATAGCCGTTTCCTAAAAAAATATTGGAGCTAAATATGCATAGAATAATATTTATTGAAGGTTTACCTGGGGCAGGTAAAACTACCTTTGTAAAAAGATTAGATAATTACTTAAGTAAAAATAAAATTAAATCGCTTAGTTTTAAAGAAGGCGATTTAAACCCTATTGATTTAGCTTGGATAGCTATATTGAATCAAAGCGAGTATGACATGATCTTAGAAGAATATCCGAGTTTAAAAAAACAAATTATTAAATATACAAGAAAAGTAGAGGATAAATATTATGTAGCTTATATTAATGTGAAAATAACTGAAAAAGAAAAATCCTTTCATAAGACTTTAAAACAATTTGAAATCTATAGAACAAATGATTTGAATTATTTTTTGAGTGAGCATTTAAAACTATGGGAAAAATTTGTTGAAGATATTTCTGAATCTAACGATGTATTTTTGTTTGAATCAGTATTTTTACAAAATCATATGAATAGGTTATTGTTGAATCAAGGCTTTGATTTAGATAATATTTTCACATATTATAACAAACTAACAAAACCGATAAAAAAATTAAAACCATTAGTTTTTTATATAAAACAATTAAACGTCAAAAAAACTTTAAAAACAATGAGCGATAAAAGAATATCTCCGAATAAAGAGTTATATAATGATTGGATTGATGATGTAATTGATTATATAAAGATAAAACCGATTGCTAAGAAAAGAAACTATCTGGATTATGATGGAGTTTTACAATATTTTAAAGATAGACAGATTGCTGAACTCAGAGTATTAAATGATTTAGATGTAGATTATTTAATTATTCCATTAATAGATGATTATGAAGAAGTTTTTCAGAAAATGACTGATTATCTTAATCTAAACTTATAAACTAAATATAAATTGATTAAAGAAGAAGTTATTTCTTCTTTTTTTTCTTGATTCATTATCTATTCACATTTGTTTTATATAATGCATTCAGAGGTGATTAAAGTGAACGAAAAACAAATGAAATATTTTTGGGGATCTATAATCTTTATTATTGCCATTGCCATATTAGTAAGAATATTTATACCAACGGTTTTTTGGCGAGATGGTAATTATTATCCACATATGTATTCGCGATTTATGTTCCCATTAGGAATGTTTGCGATGGTATTATTTTGGGGATTTGTTATTTACGTTGTTCTAAAATTGTTTTCTGACAATAATAAAAAATCTGATAATGAATTAACAATTTTAAAAAGAAGACTTTCTCGTGGAGAAATTACAATAGAAGAATATGAAAAAATAAGCGAAAGATTAAAAGGTGAAAGATAGTGAAAAAAATAGTATTGGTATTAGCACTTGTATTAGGGTTTTTAGCTTTTGGTATGTTTACAGTTAATGCTTATGGGTATAACCCATTTGGAATTGACCGTGATGAATACCAAGAAGATAATGATAATTATTACTATAATCATATGGGTAGGAATCACATGGGTTATGGTTATGGATATGGTGGCTGTTTTTACGAAGATATTGAGGATTATGATTACGAAGAAGTATATTCGCATTTAAATGAAGAAGAAAAAGCTGAGATTGATCTATTATATATCGAAAAATTAGCTGAATATGATGTTGATGCATTAACTGAAACAGAATTAAAAAACGTAATCGATACGATAAAATTAGAGCTTATTGAATATATTATCGAAAACGATATGCATCATTATTGGTAATTAAGAATGAGAAGAATAGGTTATGTTATAGTATTTGCTATGTTAGTTTTTGGTGGAATCTATTTGAATGAAACATTTAGTAACGAACAAAATCTTATGGAGAAGTATAATTTAGCAGATAAAAATATTTATGAGTTGGTATATGCACTAGAAAACAATGAGTTTGATAGCACATTGATTTCATCTAGTATTGAAAATGATAAAGTAAAAATTACTATTGAAGAGGAATTATTTGAATATAATCTACCTAATGACGAAATGTATATCTCAATTGCACCTTATATTGAGACAACTCATGATTGTTTTAGTCATAGTTTGACTGGATGCCAAGGAGAACTAATTAATCAAGAAATCCAAATCGTTATTTTAGATGAGCTAGGGCTTATTATAAGTGATGAACTATATTTCTCTGGAAAAGATGGCTTTATTGGAATATGGTTACCAAAAGATGAAATATATGAGTTTAAGATTTATTATCAAGCATTAGAAACTTCAATGCAAATATCAACAAGAAATGAGTTAAAAACTTGCTATACGGAGGGAGAATTATCATGAAATATGAATTGATATTAAAAATTGATGGAATTAGATGCGGCGGATGTTTTAGCCGAATACAAAAAGAAGTATTTTCTGAAGATGTAGATTATTATCAAATGAATCATGCTGATTATAAAGCAAGAATATTGTATTCAGATAAAAAAGATATTCCTGAAAAAATTATTAAAAATATTGAAAATGCTGGGTATAAGGTAAAAGTTATATCAAATGAAGAAGTCTAATAATGTGAAGATTATTTTGT